>CAZRRW010000263.1:0-2840 GCA_964602505.1 uncultured Burkholderiaceae bacterium | reverse complement strand
TCCGTGGCCAAGGAAATCGAACTCAAGGACAAGCTGCAGAACATGGGCGCCCAGCTCGTGAAGGAAGTGGCCTCCAAGACCAGCGACAACGCCGGTGACGGCACCACCACCGCCACCGTGCTGGCTCAGGGCATCGTGCGCGAAGGCATGAAGTACGTGGCCGCTGGCATCAACCCCATGGACCTCAAGCGCGGCATCGACAAGGCCGTGAGCGCCCTGGTGGAAGAGCTGAAGAAGGCCTCGAAGGCCACCACCACCAGCAAGGAAATCGCGCAAGTTGGCTCCATCTCGGCCAACAGCGACGCTGACGTGGGCGACATCATCGCCAAGGCCATGGACAAGGTCGGCAAGGAAGGCGTCATCACCGTCGAAGACGGCAAGAGCCTGCAGAACGAGCTCGACATCGTCGAAGGCATGCAGTTCGACCGCGGCTACCTGAGCCCCTACTTCATCAACAACCCCGACAAGCAGGTGGCGGTGCTCGAGAAGCCCTACGTGCTGCTGTTCGACAAGAAGATCAGCAACATCCGCGACCTGCTGCCCGTGCTGGAGCAGGTGGCCAAGGCCGGCCGTCCGCTGCTGATCATTGCCGAGGAAGTGGAAGGCGAAGCCCTGGCCACCCTGGTGGTCAACACCATCCGCGGCATCCTGAAGGTGGTGGCTGTGAAGGCCCCCGGCTTTGGCGACCGTCGCAAGGCCATGCTGGAAGACATCGCCATCCTGACCGGTGGCACCGTGATTGCCGAGGAAACCGGCCTGACGCTCGAGAAGGCCACCCTGGCTGAGCTGGGCCAGGCTGACCGTATCGAAGTGGCCAAGGAAAACACCACCATCATCGACGGCGCCGGCAAGAAGGACGCCATCGAAGCCCGCGTCAAGCAGATCCGCGTGCAGATCGAGGAAGCCACCAGCGACTACGACCGTGAGAAGCTGCAGGAGCGTGTGGCCAAGCTGGCTGGCGGCGTGGCCGTCATCAAGGTGGGCGCTGCCACCGAAGTCGAGATGAAGGAAAAGAAGGCCCGCGTCGAAGACGCCCTGCACGCCACCCGCGCTGCAGTGGAAGAAGGCATCGTGGCCGGTGGTGGCGTGGCCCTGCTGCGCGCCCGCCAGGCGGCTGGCACCATCAAGGGTGACAACGCCGACCAGGAAGCCGGCATCAAGCTGGTGCTGCGCGCCATCGAGCAGCCGCTGCGCGAGATCGTGGCCAACGCTGGCGACGAGCCGAGCGTGGTGGTCAACGCCGTGCTGGGCGGCAAGGGCAACTACGGCTACAACGCCGCCAACGGCACCTATGGCGACATGCTCGAAATGGGCATCATCGACCCGACCAAGGTGACCCGCACTGCCCTGCAGAACGCCGCTTCGGTGGCCGGCCTGCTGCTCACCACCGAAGCCATGGTGGCCGAGGCCCCCAAGGCTGAAGCCCCGCCGGCGATGCCGGGTGGGGGCATGGGCGGCATGGGCGGCATGGACATGTAAGAACCGAGTGAAATCGGGCGGCGGCGTTGTTGGCCGCTCGCTCGTGTACCTAACCAGTACATGTCGCGAGCGTCCGCCTAGCCGCCATCCCGACTACGTCGGTCCTTGCGAGCACCTTGTAAGCGCTCAGCGACCCGTCAAAAATGAAAGCCCGCAGCGAAAGCTGCGGGCTTTTTTTGTTTTGGAGATGACCGTGGACGAGCTGACGTTTGAGTTGAAGCACTACCGCTGCTTCTTCGAGGGATCGCAAGCCAAGCTGCGCATGCGTAAAGGCGGCATCACCGCGCTGGTCGGGCCAAACAACTCGGGGAAGTCAGCGTTGATGCGGGCGATGTATGAGTTGCGGCCGTACCTACAGATCATTTGGTCGTACTCGTGGGAGTCAGATCCGATCAGCGGCACGATGAAATCTTTCGGGCAAGCCGCAAATCAGTTTGCATCTGTGCAAGATCCGGCTGACATTGCGCCCAGCAAGCCAACACAACCGCGACGAATCGAGTATGTGCTTTCAACCAATCAATGGAAGCTGACATCAGAGCATTCGCAGCCCTCGCTGTATGAGGTGCGTCGTACTTTCGAATACACCGGTGACTGGGAAGCAAGAAACAATGAGATGGTTGCTCTACAGCAGATGCTTCCCAAAGTGGTCTATCTCGGCCCTTTTCGGAACATCGCTCTTGAGGCAGTGAGCGGTACCGCTTCGCACTACGGGCTACCAGTGGGCTCAGCATTTGTCGCCAATTGGGCGGCTTTGAAGAATGGCCCACAGAGAGAAAGTCGGCAAGCCGTCACTAGGACAGAGCGAGCAATTGGTGACTTGCTGGGATTTCGTGGCGGAGTTCAAATCAACGCGAGCCACGACGGCAAGTCTCTCCAATTGGTGATTGACGGTACTGAGTCAGTCACCCTGGCCGATGTGGGCGCGGGCGTCGCGCAACTGATCTTTTCGGTGATCACGGCAGCAACCCAAAAGCCTTTCATTCTGCTAATCGACGAGCCAGAACTGAATTTGCACCCTGCCATGCAGGTGAAGTTCATTGAGGCGCTGCAAGAGCATGTCGAATTCGCCATCGTCATGGCGACGCATTCGCTCGGACTAGCTCGTCAGGTGGCTGACGAAATCTTGCTTGTTACGCAAGACCGTGATACCGGAAAAAGCAACGCAGTACCTCTCGAACACGTGAAGAACGGGTCTGTGCTGTTGGCTGAGATGGGGTATTCCCAGTTCGCCAGCCTTGGTGGGAAGGCGCTCCTGCTGGTTGAAGGGGTGACAGAGGTCTTCTGTTTCCGTCAGTGGCTGCGCAAGCTAGGGAAGGTCTGCACAAACGCTGTTTTGCGTGAGTGTGCGGCGTGAATTGAGT
>CAZRRW010000262.1:0-2864 GCA_964602505.1 uncultured Burkholderiaceae bacterium | reverse complement strand
TACCAAAGAGGAAACTCCACCATGCTGTAGGCCAGAACAAGCAGCAGGCCCATCCAGACGAATCGGGTGTCGCGGTCAATCAGCGACTGTCGGCCGTACCAGACAGCTGCCGCGAGGGCAGCGAAGAACACGAGCCCTGCCAACAGCCCCAATTCAGCAACGATGTGCAGGAAGAGATTGTGGGCATGATCCACGGTGGCGCTGGTTTCGTTCGGGATCGACATGAAGGTGTGGGTGAATCCGTAGCCGCCCACCCCAACGCCAAGCCACGGATGGTCTCGGATCATCTGCAGTGTGGCCTGCCATATGGCGACCCTCGCCTCGCCCTCAAGCGCCACGGAGGCCCTTTGCCAGATCTCGGCGGCTTGCGCTGTCTCAGCCGGTTGCAGCATCTGTGCTGGCGTCGTGATGCCGACGATTGCGACGAACCCAACCAGCGCCAGCAGCATCAGGCCACGTGCCAGCGCATTGAACTGGCGGTCCACCATGATCCAGACCGAAAGGATCACGACGCAAATTGCGCCGATGCGCGAGCCAGACAGGACGATGCCCCACATCAGGACGATCAACGCCACGATGGCGAGGCCAGCGACACGCAGGCCCCGTGCACCACGCAGGATGTAGATCCACGCAACCAGTCCGATGGCCAGCGAGAAAGCAAACTGATTCGGTTGCATCAGATTGCCGTAAGGCCTCGAATCGCCGATTCGAGGGCTGGCTACAGCGACAGCCTGTTCGACCCCGAAGGCCTGTAGCACAGCAATCAAGGCAGAGACCAGCGTGACCAGCGCCACGACAACGGCCAGTGGCAGTTTCAGCGCACCCGATCCTGGGGTGCTGGCAATCTTTCGCCCAGCCAGCACACATGCGAACGCCAATGCGAGCGCGATCACGATCGCCAAGGCGTACCCCGGGTAACGGATGACCCCGAAGAACAGCGACCCAAGCGTGGCTGCGACATAAAGCGCCACGGCGGCCGCAAGAGCTCTCAAAGACCGGTGGTCCAGAAGATCGGTGGGGTTTTCACGGAGCCCCTGCCAGACGATCAGACCGGCGCAGACACCCGCAACCACCTGATGGTAGAAGTTCGCATCTGGGGGCTGCGAGATGGGTACCAGCCATGACGCAAAAAGACCTGCGGCAGCCAGCACCATCCACCATTGATCGCGCATAAAAAAAGCGCACCCGCGGGTGCGCTTCTTCGTCATAGGCTAGACCAGTGCCCAAGATCAGCGGCAGTTTGCCGGGCGCAACCTGGCAGCCAGTGTCGTGTCAGCCGTGTTGCAGGCCCAGGTCACAGCGCCTTGGCTCGGCAGCGCAGCACCACCCAGAGCACCACGTGAGTCGCTGGGCACCAGAGCGATGACGTTGCCCGCAGAGTCCGAGGCACGCCCCGTATAGGTGATGGTGATCACGCCAGTGGTGGCGTTGACTGCCAGGGACGTGACGTTGGCCGTGGCCGGGGGGGCACTGAAGCCCTGATCCAACGCCACCGAGTTGGCCGCGTTCTCCGCCACCGTGGTCTTCGCTGACGCCGCAAGCGCCAGCCCTTCCGTCACACGCGCACGGATGGTGTAGTCCTGGTACGCAGGAATGGCCACCGCCGCCAAGATGCCGATGATCGCCACGACGATCATCAGTTCAATCAATGTGAAACCCCTTTGCAGTTGCTTCATGAAATGCTCCTAAAAATTGAAGGCGACCACACCGCAGCAGATTTTGGGCCAAGTTCCGGAGGATTCAAAGACGTCTCTTCCTGACAAAAAATGTCAAGTCTCCGCTTGAAAACCTCAAAATGTCCACATTTGCTGCCACGAAGGGCCAGAGCCCGACCGTGGTTCAGCGGCAGTTTGCCGGGCGCAACCTGGCAGCCAGTGTGGTAGCACCCGTGTTGCAGGCCCAGGTCACAGCGCCTTGGCTCGGCAGCGCAGCACCACCCAGAGCACCACGTGAGTCGCTGGGCACCAGAGCGATGACGTTGCCCGCAGAGTCCGAGGCACGCCCCGTATAGGTGATGGTGATCACGCCAGTGGTGGCGTTGACTGCCAGGGACGTGACGTTGGCCGTGGCCGGGGGGGCACTGAAGCCCTGATCCAACGCCACCGAGTTGGCCGCGTTCTCCGCCACCGTGGTCTTCGCTGACGCCGCAAGCGCCAGCCCTTCCGTCACACGCGCACGGATGGTGTAGTCCTGGTACGCAGGAATGGCCACCGCCGCCAAGATGCCGATGATCGCCACGACGATCATCAGTTCAATCAGTGTGAAACCCTTTTGCAGTTGCTTCATTCTGGACTCCTCCATGTTGACAGTTACGCGTCTGAGTCTACTCCGCGCGCGTATCACTTGATGCACACTGACCTCACCTGCTTGAGATCGGTCAGACCCATCAGAATCTTCTCCATACCATCCATCTTCAGGGTCCGCATGCCACCGGCCACAGCTGCAGTGAAGATATCCGCCACCCGGGCACGCTCCTGAACCAGTTTCTTCACCGCGTCATCAGCGATCAGGAGTTCGTGCAGGCCCACACGGCCCTTGTAGCCGGTATTGCCACACTTTTCACAACCCTTGGCACGGTACATCTTGAGTTTGCCGTCCTGTCCATAATCTTCCAGCCACTGGGCATACAGCTTCTTGGCCTCGCCAGCGTAATCAGCCTTCCACTCGGGTGTGTGACGCAACTCCTCCGCGTACTCGGCCACAAAGGTCTTGATCTCTTCTGACGTGGGTTCATGCGACTCCTTGCACTCACAAAGCCGCTTTGCAAGGCGCTGTGCCAGGATGCCCAGCAAGGCATCCGCAAAGTTGAATGGATCCATGCCCATGTCCAGCAGGCGGGTGTTGGACTCAGGTGCCGAGTTGGT
>CAZRRW010000261.1:0-2945 GCA_964602505.1 uncultured Burkholderiaceae bacterium | reverse complement strand
GCGACTGCCGACGAACTGAAGGCCCGTGGCGTCCCCTTCGCGCCGCCCGTCACCAGAATCATTTGAGAATTTTATGTAGCAGTGCTGCTCGCCCAAAGCGATAAGGTCTGCAGTAGCACAATTAGCTGATGCGGTGGACAAGCTACCCCCTGAAAGCCTTGGCATATGACCTAGCGGCGCTAGCCACGTCCTGGGTTTTTGCAGTTTGGCTGGGGCGTGACTTCATCCTGCCACCAGGCGCTTGGTTGGATATTCGCAACAGTCTGTTCGCGATCATGAGCGTGGGGCTGGCCGCCATGCTGGTCACCAGCAGCTATCGAGGCCTGTGGCGCTTTGTGGGGGTACACGATGCGTTACGCCTCGCCGTCGTCGCCCAGTCGGTGGTGTTCGTCGGGTCGGTGAGCAAGCTATTCGTTGAGTGGAATGCAGTCCGCTGGAGTTCCGGGGTCATTGCAGGAGCACTCTTCATGGCGCTGACCCTCGGTGCGCGACTGATCGTCCGACTCGCAGCCGAACGCGCTGCTCAGCACGACACCCAACAGCGCGCGATTGTGCTCGGCAGTGGCGAAGCAGCAGCGCTGCTCATTCGGGAATTACAGGGCGCAGGAGAGTACCGGCCAGTAGCGCTGCTCGACGACAACCCGCAGAGGGTTGGCAGGAAGCTGCTCGGGGTTGAAGTCGTGGGACGGTTAGATGATCTGCCGGAGGTTGCCCAACGCCTACAGGCCCGAGTAGCCATTGCCGCCATGCCGGCGACAGCTGTCAGAGACGATACCCTGCATCAAAGTCACCTCAGAACCCTGGCCACCCAGGCCGGTTTGCGACTGCTGACGGTACCACCGCTGGGTGACCTGATGCTCAAGCGGGCACGAATCACCCAGCTTCGCGACCTGGACGCCCAGGACCTGCTGAACCGGGCGCCCGTCGACCTTGCATCGCCAGGGCTGCAGGTGCTGATCCGAAACCGTCGCGTTCTGATCACGGGAGGCGGCGGCTCCATCGGTTCAGAGTTGGCGCGCCAAGTCGCGAACCTGAAGCCCCAGCAACTGGACGTTGTGGACCACAGTGAGTTCAACGCTTACCAGATCGGCGAGCAACTTCGAGGGCAAAGCGTAATCGGTGTTCATGTGGCAGACATTCGTGATGAGGCGCGGCTGCGGCAGGTGCTGCAGCAGGTTCGGCCGCATATCGTGCTCCACGCGGCTGCCTATAAGCACGTGCCGCTGATGGAGGAGGGGAACTGCTGCGAGGCGGTGCAGGTGAATGTGGGCGGTACCCGACTGATGGCACGACTGGCAGGGGAACTTGGGGTCGAGCGATTTGTGCTTGTATCCACCGACAAAGCGGTCAACCCAACGAATGTCATGGGTGCAACCAAGCGGGTTGCCGAGATGGCGGTACATGACGCAGCGGCACGTTTCACCCAAACCATCTACGCATCAGTGCGCTTCGGCAACGTACTCGACTCGGCAGGCAGCGTCATCCCGAAGTTTCGCGAGCAGATTGCCGCGGGCGGCCCGGTGACGGTCACCCACCCGGATATCGTGCGCTACTTCATGTCCATCCCGGAGGCGGCGCAACTGGTGCTGACGGCCGCCAGCCATGCGCAAGGCGGTGAAGTGTTCGTTCTCGACATGGGGGAGCCTGTGCGCATTGCTGACCTTGCCAGGGAGATGATCCGCCTAGCGGGACTGACCGAAGAGCAGGTCCGCATTGAGTTCACGGGTTTGCGTCCGGGAGAAAAACTGTTTGAAGAATTGCTGATCGACAGCGAGCTCCATCAACCGACGCCGCATCCAAAAATCTTCGTGGCGGCCACGCAAGCGACGGCCCCCAGAACGGATGAGGCCATTACTCACCTGCTGGCGAAGATCACCGCCCAGAGCAGCGATGCGGACGTACGCACGGCTCTTCAAGCCTTGGTGCCAGAGTACTACCCCTCAACAACGTTTGTCAGCCCTACGGAACCACTACAGCATGCGGCCTCTGCTGAAGCCCTTGCCTGACCAGAGAAATCACCCGATCCTGCTGGGCTCTGGAAAGGGAACTGCCCGAAGGAAGGCACAGGCCGGTTGCAAACAGCTTGGCGCTGACATCGCACCCATCGGCATGCGGCTCGAACATCGCGTCAGCATACAAGGGTTGTAGCTGCATGGGCTTCCATAGAGGGCGCGCCTCCACGTTGTGATCAGCCAACAGACGCAGAAGCTGATCACGGCGAGCTTCAGCTGACAGCCCGTCCAGCACGAACGCCGACAACCAGCGGGTCGACCGGCTCCAGGTCGGCTCAGGCATCCAAATCAGTCCAGGAAGATCCGACAGCGCGTCGCGGTAGCGCTCAAAAACAGCACGTCGGCTCGCCACACGATCGGCCAACACACGCAACTGGCCGCGGCCCACCGCTGCCAGCAGGTTACTCATGCGGTAGTTGAAGCCCATGCGCGTGTGCTCGTAGTGCTCGGCTGGGTCGCGGGCCTGAGAAGCCAGCCTTCGAGCCTCGCGGATCAGCGCGCCGTCGGCACTGACCAGCGCACCACCACCGGATGTGGTGATGATCTTGTTGCCGTTGAATGAGAACACGCCAAACCGCCCAAACGAACCGCTGGGCTCCCAACGACCGTTCCCTCCTGGTGTCTGGTACTTTGCTCCCAAGGACTCCGCCGCATCTTCGATGACCGCGACCCCATGCGCATCAAAGAGTCTCACCAGGGCCTGCATGTTCGCACTCTGGCCGTACAGGTTGACCACGATCGCCGCCTTCGGGAGATGTCCTTGGCGCTTGGCGCGGTGAAGGGCTCGCTCCACGGCAGCGGGCGACATGTTCCAGGACTCGGGTTCGCTGTCGATGAAGACTGGTATTGCCCCCACATAACGGATTGGGTTGCAGCTACCCACAAACGTAAAGGCAGAACAAAACACCAGATCGCCCGGTCTGATCCCCAGCA
>CAZRRW010000260.1:961-2961 GCA_964602505.1 uncultured Burkholderiaceae bacterium | reverse complement strand
CAATGCGCGTGCCATCGGCCGCCAGCGGCATGCCGAGAATGTCCTTGAAATCGGTCAGGCCGTTGTTGCCGCCAAACCCCATTTCATTGCGGAAGAAGGCCAGCATCAGCGCAAAGGTCAACGCCTGCGTGATGATGGAGAGGTAGACGCCGGTCACGCGCGAGCGGAAGGCCAGCCAGCCGAAGACCAGCGCCAGCAGGCCGGGGGCCAGCAGCACCATCGCCATGGCAAAGGCAAAATTGTCGAAGCCCCACCAGTACCAGGGCAACTCGCTCCAGTTCAGGAACACCATGAAATCGGGCAGTTCGGCATTGCCGTAAACGCCGCGGTTGCCGATCTGGCGCATGAGGTACATGCCCATGGCATAGCCACCCAGGGCGAAGAACAGGCCCTGGCCCAAGCTCAGGATGCCGCAGTAGCCCCAGATGAGGTCCATGGCCAGGGCCACCATGGCATAGCAGAGGATGCGCCCCACCAGCTTGAGGGTGTAGGCCGAGACATGCAGGGGGTGCTCGGGCGCGAACATCAGGTGCGCCAGGGGCATGGCCAGGGCAAACACCGCCGTCACCAGGCCCAGCAGGGCCCACTGGCGCGCGCTCAGGCCCGCCGTCAGGCGAACCACCAGGGGCCCAGCGGGGCTAACGGGCGGTGTCATTGGTCTGCGAAGCGGCCCTTCAGGGCAAACAGGCCCTGGGGACGCTTCTGGATGAAGAGGATGATGGCCACCAGGATGGCGATCTTGGCCAGCACCGCACCCACCTGGCCTTCCAGCAGCTTGCTCACAAAGCCCAGGCCCATGGCGGCATACACCGTGCCCGCCAGTTGGCCCACGCCGCCCAGCACCACCACCATGAACGAATCGACGATGTAGCTTTGCCCAAGGTCAGGCCCGACGTTGCCAATCTGGCTGAGCGCCACGCCGCCCAGGCCGGCCACGCCAGAGCCAAAGCCAAAGGCCAGCATGTCCACCCGCGCCGTGGGCACGCCCGCGCAGTCGGCCATGGCGCGGTTCTGGGTGACGGCGCGCACGAACAGGCCCAGGCGCGTGCGCGTCAGCAGCAGCCAGGTGCCCACCAGCACCAGCGCAGCAAACACGATGATGGCCAGGCGGCTGTAGGGCAGGGTGAGGGTGGCCGTGAGGGCGAACCCGCCAGACAGCCAGGCTGGGTTTTCCACCTGCACGTTCTGTGCACCGAACAGGGTGCGCATCAGCTGGATGAGCACCAGGCTCAGGCCCCAGGTGGCCAGCAGGGTTTCGAGCGGGCGGCCATACAGGAAGCGGATGACGCCGCGCTCCATGGCCATGCCCACCAGGGCCGAGACCAGGAAGGCCACCGGAATGGCGGCAATGGGGTACCAGTCGAACGCGCCCGGGGCGTACTGGCGGAACAGGTTCTGCACGACGAAGGTGGCGTAGGCGCCAATCATCACCAGCTCACCATGGGCCATGTTGATGACGCCCATCAGCCCGTAGGTGATGGCCAGGCCCAGTGCGGCCAGCAGCAGCACGCTGCCCAGGCTGACGCCGGTGAACACCGCGGCGGCGGCATTGCTGGCGGCGATGCGCCGGTCGATGGCGACCACGGCCTCGGCCGCAGCGGCGCGCACGGCTGCGTCGGGCTCGCTGTCCTTTGTCAATTCGAGCAGCTTGGCCTTGACCTGCGGGTCGGCGCTGGTGGCCAGCAGCTTGGCCGCAGCCAGGCGCTCCTCGGCCTTGTCGCTGCCCAGGCGGCCCAGGGCCTGGGCCATGAGCAGCAGGGCCTAGATGCCTTCGTCCTTTTCTGTCGACAGGGCCTTGTCAATGAGCGGCAGCGACTCGGGCGAAGGCTCGGCCAGCACGGCAGCCGCCGCCTTGCGCCGCACGGCCACGTCGGGCGACAGCAGGGCCAGCGCGGACTGCGCTCCCTCGATGGCGCGGCGCAGGCGGCTGTTGACCGTCACGTCCTCGGCGTCGGCCGGCAGCTCGCCCGCAAGCTTGGCCCCGGTGGCAAGGTCAATGG
>CAZRRW010000260.1:0-951 GCA_964602505.1 uncultured Burkholderiaceae bacterium | reverse complement strand
CGGCGTCGCGCTGCAGGTAGGCGCGCGCCGTCTTGTCTTTGCTTTTGTCAGCCGGCAGGGCCTTGACCTTGTCATCCAGCAGGGCCTGCAGCACCTCCAGCGCCAGCGGAGTGGCCAGCTGGGTCAGGGCCTCCACCGCCTCGATGCGGGCGTCCAGGTCATCGGTGGCGAGCTTGGCTGCCACCTCGGCCGGCAGGGCGCCTGCCGGGGCCTGGGCCAGCGCCGCGCCAGACGCGGCCACCCACAGCAGGGCAGCCATCAGCAGTCGTGCAAACCGGCTCAGCAAGGGGTTCTGCGGCACAGGCGGCCCGTGCAAGGTCTGAAAAAGAGGCCCCGCGCCACGCGGGGCCTCATCAAGCTTCGAAAGGAACTGGTCAGGCCTTGCCGCGCAGCGGCATCAGACCTTGGTCTTGCCGTCCGGCTCGTCCTTTTTCTTGTCGTTGCCGGGGATGAAGGGGCTCCAGGGCTGTGCCTTGATGGGGCCCTTGGTCTTCCACACCACGTTGAACTGACCGTCGGCCTTGACTTCGCCAATGAACACCGGCTTGTGCAGGTGGTGGTTCTTCTCGTCCATCTTGAGTGTGAAGCCACTCGGGGCCTTGAACGTCTGGCCACCCACGGCCTTGATCACCGGGTCTGCATCCAGCGTCTTGGCTTTCTCAACCGCCTGCTTCCACATGTAGATGCCGATGTAGGTGGCCTCCATCGGGTCGTTGGTGAGCGGCTTGTCCTTGTGACCAGCCAGGTTCTTGGCCTTGGCATAGGTGGCCCACTTCCGCTTGAACGCGTCGTTGTCGGCGTTCTTGATGCTCATGAAGTAGTTCCACGCGGCCAGGTGGCCCACCAGGGGCTTGGTGTCCACGCCACGCAGCTCTTCCTCGCCCACGGAGAAGGCCACCACCGGCACGTCGGTGGCCTTCAGGCCCTGGTTGCCGAGCTCCTTGTAGAAGG
>CAZRRW010000259.1:0-2969 GCA_964602505.1 uncultured Burkholderiaceae bacterium | reverse complement strand
TCGAACCGGCCAGCATCGCTGGAATGGCCACCCCGTGCACGTCGTCGCCCCAGATCATGGAGCGCAGCTCCTCGAACATCAGGATCAGCCCGAAGGTCAGCAGCACCTGGTCGAGGTGGTCGCGCTTGTAGAGATGGCGAAACAGCAGCCATTCCAGGGCCAGCCCGAGCAGGACAGACAAGACCACGCCCCCGATGATGGCCAGCGTGAGCGAGCCGAACAACGGTGCCAGCGAAAACGCCATGTACGCGCCGAGCATGTAGAAGCTGCCGTGGGCCAGGTTGATCACGCCCATGATGCCGAAGATGAGCGTGAGCCCGGCGGCAAGCAAAAACAGCAGCAAGCCGTATTGCACGCCGTTGAGCAGTTGAATCAGCAGGAAGACGGGATCCATTGGGTCGCCTGGATGGTGCGGAAAAGGGAAAGCGCGGGCGAAAGAATGCGGCAGAAAAAAAGCGGGGAGGGCCCCGCTTCGTGCTGGCTAGGCCCGCTTGCGCAGGCCTCAGCCCATACGGCAGCCGGCGCCTGAGTCTTCTACCGCTTTCATGGCCACACCCAAGACCTTGTTTTCCAGGTTCTCGGCACGGCGCAAGTAGATGTCCTGAATCGGGTTGTGGGCTTTGCTCATGGTCCACATGCCGCGCGGGCTGTCAATCTTGGCACCTTCCATGGCGGCGATGAAGGCCTTCTTGTTGGCGATGTCGCCCTTCACCTTGTCGGCGCCTTGCATCAGCAGAAGGGCCGAGTCGTAGCCTTGAACGGCGTACACGTCGGGCTGAAGGCGGAAGGTTTTGGCGTAGTTCAGGCGGAAGGCCTTGTTGCGGGCGGTGTCCAGCGAGTCGCTGTAATGCATGGTGGTCATCACGCCTTCGGCTGCCGGGCCAGCGGCCTGCAACACGCCTTCGGTCAGGAAGCCCGAGCCCCACAGCGGGATGCTGTTCTTGAGACCGGCCGCCGCGTAGTCGCGCATGAACTTGGCTGCGCCGCCGCCCGCGAAGAAGCAGGCCACCGCGTCGGGCTTGAGCGCCGCGATTTCGGTGAGCAGGGCCTGGAATTCCACGTTGGGGAAGGGCAGGCCGAGAGTCTTGACGATCGTGCCACCGGCCTTGGTGTAGCCGTCGCGGAAGCCCTCGAACGCCTCGTCGCCTGCGGCATAGCTCCAGGTGATCCACACCGTCTTCATGAGCTTGCGGTCGACCATGGGCTTGCCGAGGGCCAGCGTGGGCTGGCTGTTGGTGAAGCTGGCGCGGAACACGTTGGGCGCGCACTGGGCGCGGGTGGCGGCGTGGACACCTGCGTTGGGGATGATGTTGATGGTGCCCGACTCGCGCACCACGCGGTGAATGCCCATTTGCACGCCCGAGTGCACCGTGCCGACCAGGATGTCGACCTTGTCGCGCTGCACGAGGCGGTTGGCGTTCTCCACGCCCTTCGGCGGCTCGGATTCGTCGTCCACCTTGAAGAACTCGATGTCACGGCCGCCGAGCTTGCCGCCCTTTTCGTCCAGCGCCATGCGAAAGCCGTTTTCAATGGCCACGCCCAACTGGGCAAACGTGCCGGTGTAGGGCAGCATGAAGCCCACACGCACCTTGTTCGACTGGGCCCGCACGATCTCGGGCAGCAGCAAGCTGACCGAGCCAACGCCCAGGGTTGCGGCGGTGCCAGCCACCAGGTGACGGCGTCGAAGTTGGGGGGCTTGGTTCGCTGGGTTCATGAGAGGCTCCGGGGTCAATGGGTCAGGGTCGTGTGGGCCAACGGCATTGGGTCGGCAAGGTCGGCGGCATGGTAATCAAGAGGAGGTCAGTGGGCAGCCGGGCTTTCCCGCAACGTTGGCCGGGCCTCAGGCCGCCGCCGTGGCGGCCTCCAGCCAGGTGCGCGCCCAGGCCGCACCGTCGGCCTCCTGCGTCTGGCCGTCGGCACCGTCCAGCCAGCGGGGTTCGCCCACCCGCTGGGCGCCCAGGCTGGACAGCAGGGCGTCAAACTTCTTGCCGGCAAAGTTGAAGGTGGCGGCATGGGTGGAACTGTCGCCCAGACCGAGCACATTGAAGCGGACGCCGCTGAGATCAGGCCGTGCGGTCTCCAGCGTCTGGTAGAGGCCGAAGGCGTTGTCGGGCACGTCGCCAGCCCCGAAGCTCGAGGTGCAGATGAGGGTGAGCGCGTCCTGGCCCTTGGTGGCCAGCAGGGTGTCCACGCTGGCGTCCTGCATCATCAGCACGGCCACCTGCGCCATGTCGGCGCATTCCATCTCGATGGCCTGGGCCACGTATTCGGCCGTGTTGGTCACGGTGCCGACCAGGATATTCAGTTGCGTCATGGCTTCATAGTCAAAGATGCATCATTGTGCATGTTTGGGGCCTTTGCCTCCATGCGGCTGCGTGAATAGCCATCATCCGGCGGGGTGCTTGGGTCGGCACAATGCCGCGCATGTGCAAGCTGGAGATGGCGATTGAACGCCCCTGATGCCGCAGCCTCTGCGGGTTTGGGGCCGCATCAACCCAACCGTGGGCTGTGGCTGGCGGGCCTCAGCTTGGGCGGGTTGGCCTTGCTGCACCTGGCGGTGGGCGCAGCCACTGGCCTGTCGGTTGACGAGGCCCACTACGCGCTGTACGCGCTGCACCCTGCGCTGAGCTACTTTGACCACCCGCCCCTGGTGGGTTGGGTGCAGGTGCCCTTGGCCTGGGCCTCGGTCGCGCTGGGGGGCTGGCTGGGGGGTACCGGGCCGTGGCGGGATGGCCTGCTGCTGCGTCTGGTGCCCGTGGCGGCCTGGGTCTTCGCGGTGTTGCTGCTTCAGGCGGCTGCACGCACCCTGGGCATGGCCGCTGACGCCCGGCGCTGGCTCTGGGCGCTGGTGCTGGCCGCCCCGCTGTGGCACGTGATCGGGTTTGGCCTGGTGCCCGACACCCTGCTGCTGCCGCTGGCGAGCGCCCTGATGGCCTGGCTGTGGCGCATGCGCGAGCCCGATGTGGCCG
>CAZRRW010000258.1:0-2974 GCA_964602505.1 uncultured Burkholderiaceae bacterium | reverse complement strand
ACGATCTACACTGCCATCGATACAGAATCGGCAACCTCGGCGCCCTGCGGTACGGAACTCAAGACATGGGCGCAGTTCCTGAAGTCCTACCGCGCCCAGGACTGGGATCAGGCTGAAGTGGCGCTTCTGAATCTTCAGCGGATCAGCCCCGGCAAGCCGTTGTACCAGTTGTTTTCAGAGCGTGTGCAGCTGCTGCGCGCCAAACCGATGGATGTTCAGTGGGACGGCACTTTCGCCTTTGACAACAAATGAGAGCCACATGAAAGTCAAGGTGCTTGGCTGTTCTGGTGCGATTTCCGCAGGATGTCGGACCACCTCGTTTCTGGTGGATGACGATCTGCTGGTTGACGCCGGCACTGGCGTGGGTGACCTCAGCCTCGAGCAGCTCGCACGGATTGACCATGTCGTCCTCTCCCATTCCCACATGGATCATGTCGCGGCACTTCCGCTGCTGGCGGACTCCGTGGTCAAGCTTAGGAGCGCGCCGATTGAAGTGCACGGCCTGCCTGAGACCATCCAAGCCCTTCAGGCCCATGTCTTCAACTGGACCATCTGGCCCGATTTCACAGTCATTCCTGCCCCGGACAGACCCACGCTCCGATTTCACCCGTTCCAAGTGGGAGAGGTGATGACTCTGGGGGGCAAGCAGGTCGAGGTACTGCCTGCCGTTCATACGGTGCCCGCAGTCGGGTTTGCTGTGAGCGCGTCCAGTTCAGGCGGCAGGCAGTGGGTCTTTACTGGGGACACGGCTCACAACCCGGCCCTCTGGAGCCGCCTTGCGCAGCTTGATGTCGGCATGCTGGTGATTGAAACCGCGTTCAGTGATCGCGAGGCGGCGCTGGCTGAAATGAGCAAGCATTTGGCTCCCGCCACCTTGGCCCGAGAACTTCGGCAATTCAAGGCCAAGATCCCCGTGCACATCACCCACACCAAACCCGGCGAGACGCAGCAGATCCAGCAGGAGATCCAGGCCTTGACGTTTCGCGGTGACGTACCGGACATCCGGTTTCTTCAGGCCGGTCAGGAGTTCACGCTTTGAGCGCCGTGCCCAGAGACGTGGAGCCGACCGCTGGCGAGGCCGCCGGAAGTGACCGTCGCATGTCGCTGGAGCTGTTTTTCTTTCGCAACCTCCAGCAGGTTACCAATCGAATCCACTCCACCGACAACGTGGACCAGCTCATGCTGGAGGTCAGTGGCGACATCTGCAAGCTCTTCAATGCGGACAGGCTGACCCTCTACGCCATCAGCGATGACAGGCAGTCGATCGTCTCGAAGATCAAGACAGGCCTCAACTCCAACCGCGAGCTGAAGCTGCCGCTGAGCACCCAGTCGATTGCTGGTTACGCCGCCTTGTCCAAGCAGATGGTCAATATCGTCGACGTCTACGATGACGAGGCACTGAGGTCCATCCATCCGAACCTGCAGTTTCTCAAGGAGGTGGACAAGCGATCTGGTTACCGCACCAAGCAGATGCTGGTTGCCCCCATTCTTGATGAAGGCAAGGCACTGCTGGGGGTGATGCAGATCATCAACAACCGCTCAGACCAACCGTTCGGCAAGCTGGAAGAGGACGGTGCGCGCGTCATCGCCAAGACGCTGGCCATTGCCATCCGACAGCGGCAGGCCCGTGCCACGCCAGCCCCATCCGCCGATGAGCGCAAGCGGGCCACGAAGTATGACGGGCTGATTGCCGATGCAGTGCTGAAGGCCGATGAGCTTGAGCGGGCGGTCACGCTCGCGCGCGAACAAGGCGTTAGCGTCGAGCACGTACTCATGGGCGAGTACCGGCTCAAGCCGGGACAGATCGGGCCTTCGCTGTCGCGGTTTTTCGGTGTGCCTTACGAGCCATACATGCCAGGGCGTCTGCGAATCGACGAGCTGCTGCGGCCATTGAAGACGGAGTTTGTCGAGGAGCAGCAGTGGCTCCCCATCGAGGAGTCGCCCGAAGGCCTGGTCGTCATGTGTGTCGACCCGGAGGCGGTACGCAGCTCACGCGTGGCGCAGCAGATCTTTCCGCGACACAGCCGGTTTGTCTTCAAGGTCACCACGCTGACGGAGTTTGAGGAGACGGTTGCGCAGCTGCTGGGCACTGCAGACACCAACATCAATCAGTTGCTGGACGACCTGAGCAGTGGTTCGTCTGGCGAAGACGCAGTGTCCACTGAAGATGCGTCGCTATCGGCCGCCTCCGACAACGAGCTGGTCAAGTTCGTCAACAAGGTCATTGTGGATGCCTACAACATGAAGGCGTCGGACATTCACATTGAGCCCCTTCCTGGAAAAGCCAAGACGGGCATCCGCTTCCGCATCGACGGCACGCTGCAACCCTACATCGAAATTCCAGCGAACTTTCGTCAGGCCTTTGTGACCCGTCTGAAGATCATGTGCGACCTGGACATCTCTGAGAAGAGAAAGCCCCAGGACGGCAAGATCAAGTTCAAGAAGTGGGGCCCGCTGGATATCGAGCTTCGCGTGGCGACCATTCCAAGTGCGGGTGGGGTGGAAGATGTCGTGATGCGCATTCTGGCGGCGGGTGAGCCCATTCCGCTGGACCGACTGGGCTTGACACCTGGAAACCAGAGGCGTCTGGTGCCCACGATCGAGAAGCCGTATGGCCTTTTCTATGTCTGCGGACCGACCGGCTCAGGCAAGACCACCACGCTGCATTCCATCCTGAAGCACCTCAACACGCCTGAGACCAAGATTTGGACTGCGGAAGACCCGGTCGAGATCACGCAGAAAGGTCTGCGCCAGGTGCAGATCAACAAGAAGGCCGGCATTGACTTCGCGTTGGTGATGCGCGCGTTCCTGCGAGCTGATCCGGACATCATCATGGTCGGAGAGTCGCGTGACAAGGAGACGGTGGCGATGGGTGTGGAGGCCTCGCTCACCGGGCATCTGGTCTTCTCTACCCTGCACACCAACTCGGCACCTGAGTCCATCACCCGCCTGCTGGACATGGGCATGGATCCAT
>CAZRRW010000257.1:0-2979 GCA_964602505.1 uncultured Burkholderiaceae bacterium | reverse complement strand
GAGATCGCCGTAGCTGGTCACGCCGACCACCTCGAAGCCCTCGGATTCGATGGCCTGGGCCAAGGCGCGGATGCCCAGACCGGAGGTGTTCTCTGAGCGGTAGTCCTCATCGATGATGACGATGGGAAAGCGGAATTTCATGGCCCGGCCTTGAGTCTGCGCAAGCCGACGGAATATCAGCCTCTGACGCGAGGAGCGCAGTGTAAGAAAAGAATGTGGCAAGGTTGCGCAAAATGCTGGGCTAGGCAATCGCCGAATGGGCGAGAAGGATGTAGACCATGAGCGAAGTGACCCTGTGGTGGGTACTGGCCGGAGCCGCGGTAGCGGTGGAGCTGGCCACCGGTACCTTCTACCTGCTGATGATGGCCCTTGGCTTGGCCGCTGGCGCCCTGGCGGCGCACGCCGGCCTGGGCCTGCCTGGTCAAGTGGTGGCCGCTGCTGTGGTGGGTGGCGGTGCGGTAGCAGCTTGGCACCTCAAGCGCTCGCGCCAGCCGAATGCCGCCCCGGCGGAACGTAACCGCGATGTGAACCTGGATGTGGGAGAACGGATTCAGGTGCTGGCCTGGGACGCCCATGGCAACGCTCAGGCCAACTACCGAGGTGCGGTGTGGTCGGTGCGCTACCAGGGCCAGGACATCCCCAAGCCTGGTGAGTTCGTGATCCAGGCGGTTGAAGGCAACCGCCTGATCGTGGGTTGAGTGAGGAGTCGTCGTGGAAATTGCCATCGTCATTGCCATCGTGGCCATCATCTTCATCGTGCGGGCCATCAAGCTCGTTCCCCAACAGCACGCTTGGGTGGTCGAGCGCCTGGGCAAGTACCACGCCACCCTGACCCCCGGCCCCAACATCGTGGTGCCGTTTGTGGACCGGGTGGCCTACCAGCATTCGCTCAAGGAGATCCCGCTGGACGTGCCCAGTCAGGTCTGCATCACCAAGGACAACACCCAGCTCCAGGTGGACGGCATCCTCTACTTCCAGGTCACCGACCCCATGCGCGCGAGCTATGGCTCGTCCAACTACATCGTGGCCATCACACAGCTGGCGCAAACCACGCTGCGCAGCGTGATTGGCAAGCTGGAGCTGGACAAGACCTTCGAGGAGCGCGACAGCATCAACGCAGCCATCGTGGCAGCCATTGATGAGTCCGCACTCAATTGGGGCGTGAAGGTGCTGCGCTACGAGATCAAGGATCTCACGCCACCCAACGAGATCCTGCGAGCCATGCAGGCGCAGATCACCGCCGAGCGAGAAAAGCGGGCATTGATCGCCGCCTCAGAAGGCAAGCGACAGGAGCAGATCAACCTGGCCGAGGGCCAGCGCCAGGCCTTTATCGCCAAGTCGGAGGGCGAGAAGCAGGCTCAGATCAACAACGCTCAGGGCGAGGCGGCAGCCATCCTGTCGGTGGCCGAGGCCACCGCTCAGGCCATCGAGCGAGTGGCGGCTGCCATTCGCACCCCTGGCGGCGAGCAAGCGGTGCAGCTGAAGGTGGCCGAGAAAGCAGTGGATGCGTATGCCAAACTCGCCGCCGACGCCACAACCACCTTGGTGGTACCCAGCAACATGGCCGAAGTGTCCAGCCTGATCGCGAGCGCGATGAAGATGGTCCAGGCCACCCAAACCCCGGCGCGCTAAGTGCCAAGGTTGTAGCCCCTCACCATCATGGCGAAGAACCTGCTGGGCACCGATTTGCAGGCCTGCTCCTTCGACCCGCTCACGGGCTATCTGCGCGACGGCTGCTGCCACACCCGGTCCGACGACAGCGGCTCGCATGTGGTGTGCGCAAAGGTCACGGCCGACTTTCTCGCCTTTTCACTGACACGCGGCAATGATCTGATCACGCCGCGACCCGAATGGCGTTTCCCTGGCTTGAAGCCAGGCGACCGCTGGTGCCTGTGCGCCAGCCGCTGGCTCGATGCGTATGCGGCTGGCGTTGCCCCCCCGGTAGTGCTGGAGGCCACCCATGAGAAAGCCGCCGCTTTGGTGCCCGTAGACGCGCTGAAGGCTTACGCCTACAAGCCCAGTACAGCCTGAGTGGCGCAGGCCTCCCTACAATGCGAGCGCTCGGAAGGGTGGATGAGCGGTTTAAGTCGCACGCCTGGAAAGCGTGTGAGGGTTAACAGCCCTCCGCGGGTTCGAATCCCGCCCCTTCCGCCAGTACAGCCAGAAAAAAGCCGCCCGGAGGGCGGCTTTTTTCATGGGCGCATCCAGTAGGTCAGCCGAAGTTCTTTTCGGCAAACGACCAGTTCACCAAATTGCTGAAGAAGATTTCCACGAACTTCTGGCGCAGGTTGCGGTAATCGATGTAATAGGCGTGCTCCCAAACATCCACCGTCAGCAGGGCGGTGTCAGCCGTGGTCAGTGGCGTGCCAGCCGCGCCAGTGTTGACGATGTCCACGGAGCCGTCGGGCTTTTTGACCAGCCAAGTCCAGCCGCTGCCGAAGTTACCAACCGCACTCTTAACGAAGGCTTCCTTGAACGCAGCGTAGCTGCCCCACTTGGCCGCGATGGCGGCTGCAAGTGCTCCACTAGGCTCGCCTCCACCATTGGGCTTCATGCCATTCCAGAAGAAAGTGTGGTTCCAGATCTGGGCGGCGTTGTTGTAGACGCCACCCGAGCTCTTTCTGACGATGTCTTCGAGCGTCATCGACTCGAACTCAGTGCCCTTTTGCAGGTTGTTCAAGTTGACGACATACGCGTTGTGGTGCTTGCCGTGGTGAAACTCCAGAGTCTCTTTGCTGTAGTGGGGCGCCAGGGCATCAATCGCGTAGGGCAGCGGAGGCAGGGTGTGTTCCATGAGAGTGCTCTTTCCTGTGGACTTCGAACGATAACGTTTTGATTCTAGGGAACCTCTGCACAAATCCGCGTAAACGCTCTTTGCTTGTAGATGTGCGACGGGCAGCATGTCGTGCATGAACCAAAGTAGCTTAGGGAAGGTCTGCACAAACGCTGTTTTGCGTGAGTGTGCGGCGTGAATTGAGT
>CAZRRW010000256.1:2432-2990 GCA_964602505.1 uncultured Burkholderiaceae bacterium | reverse complement strand
TCGAAGGAGCCGCCACCTCAGCTCACGCGTTCAACAGACTTCGGGACATCGCCGGGGCGGAAGTCCTTGGCCATACGCACCAGCTCGTCCAAGCAGCCAGGCTTATTCATCAAGTCAGTGCCCGTGGTCTGTACAAAGAACCAACCGCTTTCCTTGGCCAGCGCCTTGGCTAGTGCGGTCTTCCCGGTTCCAGGTGGGCCGTAAAGCAGCACGCCGCTCGGCAGCGAACCGCCCCGCGCCTCGTACTGAAACGAGTTGTTCAACTGGCTGGCCAGGCGCTGGAGTTGGCCTCGTTGATGCGGGGCCAAGACCATGTCTGACAGCGATTTGGTGCCCTCAGGCAAGCGACCCTGTGTCCCCTGTACCTCACGCAGGATGTCAAGCACGGCGGGATAGTCCAGCTGCAGCAGACCGCATCCCGCCACGTAGGCAGATGAGGCCTCGGTGATGGCCAACAGGCGCTTGACCGAGAAGCCCTCCCACCGCTTCGCCAGCGCCTCAACAAGGGCGGGATCAATGGCGGTTCTGGGGATGTGCCTGGCAAAGCCGTGGCGTAGC
>CAZRRW010000256.1:0-2350 GCA_964602505.1 uncultured Burkholderiaceae bacterium | reverse complement strand
CGGCGTAGTCGGGGTTAGGCACGGTGATCTTGAAGTCCAGTCGCCCTTCGCGCAACACAGCAGTGTCGACCTGCTGGCGAAGGTTCGTCGCGGCAACAAACAGGACGCCCGTGCCACGCAGGCGCTCCAGCTCCTTGAGAAAGGTGTTCACGAGCTTGCCATGCTCTTCCGTCTGGTTGGAGCGGCCCCGCTGAGCTGCAAGGCTCTCGACCTCGTCAAAGAACAAGATGCATGGTCCTTTGCTGCGGGCGTACGCCTGAGCCTCGTCAAAGATGGCCTTCAAGCGTTGTGTGCCCTCTCCAACCCATTGAGATGTCACGTCGGCGGGCGTGACCACCTTCAGGGGCAGGTCCAGCTCACGCGCCAGCGCCTGCACGATGAAGGTCTTGCCGTTGCCTGGGTCACCATCGAGCAAGATGCCATTTGGTACGTCCTCCCCTGGAGAGCCCCGACGCAAGGCCTTGGCCGCAGCGTCTCGGAGTTGCGTCTTGAGCTCGCTCATGCCCAAGACGGCGGCAAAGCCTGGGTGTCGACTTGAAAGACGCCGGGGTGGATCACCCACCATCACTCGCGTACCGACCGTTGGTGCGTCAGCCTGTGGCGCGGCGGCTCGCTCAGGCAGGCATCTCGGGGCAGTCCGAGACATCCAGAGGGCGTGTGCCACGGAAGCCGCAAATGCCGCCCATCCCGCATAAGTCAACGCTCGCGCCAGGTGGCCTTCGTACCACGACTGATTGGCAGAGGGGTAGAGGTGATTGAAGGTGGCCGTTATCGCGATCAGCAGCCACACCGAACGGCTGGTGGGCCGCAACAGCAGCGCCGCGGCAATGAGGCAGCCCATGACCAGTGACGGGACGGCCTGACCGAACACTTGCGACATGGCCACCCGTTGGCCTTCAGCCACGAAGCAGGACGCCATGAAGACCACCGCAAAACCTGCGGTCATCCGGGCCAGAAACAGGTATCCGGTCGCCATCAATCGCAGCAGCCGGATAAACCAAGCCGTCAGCCCGCCAACAAGCCGGTCGGTGAAGGGAGCGCTGACTGTGCTCACCGAGCCTCCTTGGCCGAGCGAGCCTGTGACGGCGGTTCCTTGGCGGCCCGCACGTTAGCCGCTTTGGACACTTTGGCCACGGGTGCCGGACTCACAACGGGGGCTGGTCGTCCAAGCATCGGGGCGAACTTGGCGAGTAGCAAGCCGACCGTCAGCGAAAGGACAGTAGCGGCCGATACAACAAACATGACCCTCTGGAAGAGAGAGGGCTTGCGAAGATGGGGAGTGATCATGCGCAAAGGCTAGATCAGTCCCCCCTCAAAACAACCCGCCAAACCTGATGATGCTGGCAGTCGGGTCGCGCCGCTTTCAGGCAGTCGGCCTAGTCAAGCAACAGGAAACGCCAGAGCCGCACCATTGCCAAGGTGTCCAGCCCGCAGTAGCGCAGCAGCTCAGCGCGAATCGCCTCGACTCGCTCGGGGGTGGTGTGGTCATCCACCGCCTCGGCATAGGCCAGCATGGCGGCGTTGCCGTCAGCCACGCCGTCCAAGGCAGCGTAGCTTTCGCCTCCGGGTAGGGTGGGCAGCACCGCCTTGATGCTCCAGCTGCCTTGCTGAGCCGGGTGGTAGTAGTGGGCGCGAGTGACGGGCAGCAGATCCACCACCCGATCTGCGATGGCGTTCAAGGCTGGTGCCCATTTGGGGGTGTGCTCGGCCAACCCGCGCAAGACCCCCTTCTCGAATTGAGCGTTGTAGACATAGATCGGCCCGGCAACACCACAGGCCTCTGTCAGTGCGCGGGCAAATGCTTCTCGTGGGTCGTCACCGGTGAGGTCAAGGAATGCAGCTTCCTCCAGATCGCCTGCCCGGCCCAGTCGCTGAACACTGAACTGAAAGGGGATTCGCTGGTACGGCTGGGTACCAGCCCAGCGTGGAACGGCCAGGTTCACGGTCTCAAAGTCCATGAAGTAGCTGGGAAAGCGGGGGGAACCCAGGTCGGCGCGTGCCCCCGCACGGTTGACTTCAGCTTGCCCGGCTTGATGAACCCGCTGGACTTTGGCTTGCCGCTCGTTCAAAAGCTCTGTGGGTATCTCCCGCAGATCTGGCTTCGCTTGGGCCTTCACCCAGGCGGTGGCTTCAGCCTTGAGCTTTCCCGGCAGCCACGCGACCGGTTGCTCGGCTTGTTCCGACTGGGCTTGGCAGTGGCTCTGGAAGGGGCATGGATAGGGTTGGGTGCACTGCGCGCCCATGGGAACCTCTGGTGGGACCGCTTCGCTGAGTACGCCAAACGCTTGGTCTGCCCAGCGGGCAACGTCGGCACCTAGGGCCTCGACGTCTTGGGTGACGTCTTGCTGCT
>CAZRRW010000255.1:0-2998 GCA_964602505.1 uncultured Burkholderiaceae bacterium | reverse complement strand
CTGGCCCAGGCAGTTGTCGTTGCTGGAGGTGACGTAGGGCCAGATGGGGGCGTCCTCCGGCAGGTCGGCGATCTCCGCGATGTCGCCCCGCCGGGTCTTCTTGGCCCATTTGCGGACCTGCTGGAGTTGGTGGACCAGCTCGCGGGTATGGAAGCGGCCCTCGTCCAAGGCAAGTTGCAGCCGGTGGGGGCACAGATAGTTGGCCCGCCCTTTCAGCAGCGCCGTCTGCGCCGGCAGGCCGAGCGCACGAATGGCATCGGGTAGATCGCGGCGGAAAAGCTGATCCTGCAAGGCCTTCGTCGCAGATGACATCAGCACCCGCTTGCCCGACAGCAAGGCAGGGACGAGATAGCCAAAAGTTTTACCGGTGCCAGTGCCCGCCTCAACGACCAAGGCCTGCCTCTCTTCAATGGCCAACGCGACCGCCTCCGCCATCTGGATCTGCTCAGCGCGCGGGCTGAAGCCACTCAAGGCGCGGCTGACCGGACCGTCGCCAGCCAAGGCAGCTCGCGATTCCGCTTGAAGGTCACTCCAGGCCCCGTCAGCGCCGCGCGCCGTCACGCAACGCCTTTCAAGCCGGTTCCTTGGGACTGAGCAGCAACTCGAGCTTGGAGATCGCATCCTTCAGCGCCAACTTGCGCTTCTTGAGTCGGCGCAAGAGCAACTCGTCATGAACCGTTTGGTGGGCCAGACTGGCCGTCATGGCGTCAAGATCCGCATGCTCGATCCGCAGTTCGATCAGTCGACGCTGCGGAGAATGAAGGGATTGCCCGGTACGCTCCATGAGCGCGGAGTTTATAGTCGCGAAACTCACAAAGAACGAATGGCCACGCAGACCAAGGGCTTCCGACTTACTGCCGCGACCGGCACTCACAAGGGTGATCGCGACTACCAGCAGGACCAGGTCGCGATCTTCCCGAACCCGCGCTTCCCCGGCAGCGTATTGGCGGTGTGCGCCGATGGCATGGGAGGCAAGAGCGGTGGACGCAAGGCGGCCGACCAGGTGATCATGACGGCCAAGCAGTTGTTTGCCCGCTATTCGCCTGTCAGCGACGATCCGAAAAGCTTCCTGCTGCAAATCGTCAACGAGTCGCATATCACCATCAAGCTGACGGCCATCTCCTCGGAGATGGAGCCTCACAGCACCATCACCGCGTTTCTCGTCAGCCCTGAAGGTGACTGCCATTGGGTTCACGCGGGCGACTCGAGGATCTATCACTTTCGCGGTGACCAGTTGCTGGGGCGTACCAAGGATCACTCCTACGTGCAGACCCTGGTGGATAACGGGGAACTGACGGAGGAGGAAGCCAACGACCACCCCAAGTCGAACATCCTGTTGGGCTGCCTTGGGGGCATCGACGAGCCCCCTCAGAGCTTCACCGAAACCAAACGCCTGCAACCAGGCGATACCGTGATTGCCTGCACCGACGGCTTGTGGCACTACTTCTCCAACGAGGAACTTGGCGCAGTCCTGTCGAGATTGAGTCCCCGGGAGGCATCGGAGTTCCTCATCGCCAAGGCCCGCAAACGTGCCAACGGAGGCGGCGACAACCTGTCGCTGGCAGTCATCAAGGTCGAACCGCTGACCTAGCGGCGGCGTGGTTGCCCGCGTCCAGGGGCTCAAACCTCAAGGGCGGCTCGTACCAGCGGGCAGAGGGGCTGCCCTCTCCTTCTTCTGCTCAGCCTGTTTTTTCGCGGCGTCTTCTTGCCGCTGCTTGGCTTCCGCCAGCTTTCTTTCATAGGCGGCCCGCTTGTCGGCGGCTGCGGCAGCCTTGTCTGACTGCTTGCTGGCATTCGATTGCGCCTGAGCCGCCTTCGCGGAGGCAGCGTCGCGTCGCTCACCCGACTGGGCAGCCTGGTCGAATCGTCGCTCGGACTGGCGGTCGGCCTGCTCACGGTTCTTGTTGGCCTGCTCAAGGCGCTGCTGGCGTTCCCGCTCGCGCTGCGCCGCACGTTCTGGCGACTGGGCCTCATCGACGCGCTGCTGGGCCTTCGCACCGCGTTCCTGTCGGTCGGCGTTGTTGAGCACAGTCTCCTGGCGCTGGATGTCTGCGAGGGCATCACGTCGCCTGGTCTTGGCGGCAGACAGGCAGGAACTGACCACAAACTGCTGGTAGCACGCCTTCTCTTCGGCCGCAAACGCCTGTTCAACCGCCGCACGCTCTCGCGACAGGCGTTCACGCTCTGCTTGCCGGTCAAGGCCGCCAGCATTTGTCTGTGCAACCGCCAGCCCCGCCAAGCAGCACGACGCGACGAGAAGAAGGCGCTTGCAGTCACTCATTTCAGGCTCGTGTCGACGACACGCCGATCAAGTGACAGATACTCGGCTGACTGCATCTCCACCAGGCGAGAAACGGTCCGCGGAAACTCGTGCGACATGGGCCCATGCGTATACAACGCCTCGGGCGGCACAGCCGCCGACACGATCAGCTTGCAGCGTCGGTCATAGAGCACATCGATCAGCCAGGTGAAGCGGCGGGCCTCGCTGGCATGCCGGGGCCCCATCTCCGGAACACCGCTCAGCAGCAAGGTGTGGAAGCGCGTCGCAATTTCCAGATAGTCGTTCTGTGAACGCGGCCCACCGCAAAGATGGGCGAAGTCAAACCAGATCACTCCTCCAGCCCGCCGTCGGCAGGTGATCTCGCGATGTTCGATCTGAATGACCGGCGCCTCCTCCCGAGCTTCGGCCAGGTCTGCGAAGGCCGAAGCCATCTCGCTCTCGGCGGCCTGATCCAAAGGGCAGTGATACAGCCTGACCTGCTCCATCGTCCGGCGCCGGTAGTCGGTGCCATTGTCGACATTGACCACCTCCATGTGGGCCTTCAACAGATCGATCGCGGGCAGGATGCGGTCCCGGTGGAGGCCATTGGGATACAGGTCGTCCGGATGGAAATTGGAGGTCGTGACCAGGCCCACATGATTGCGGAACAAGGCTTCCAGCAAGCGGTGCAGGATCATGGCATCGGTGATGTCCGCCACATGGAACTCATCGAAGCAG
>CAZRRW010000254.1:0-3003 GCA_964602505.1 uncultured Burkholderiaceae bacterium | reverse complement strand
CAACACGGCCAAGGGCGGCCCAGCAGGGGCGTCAAGCCCTGCCGATCGAACGACCACGAACACCGTGTCGTCGGCACCCACCCGAGCTGCCAAGGGCCCGGCCACAGTGACGCCGCCACGAAGCGGCCGTCGGCGGCCAGACGCCCCTGCGCGACCACGCCCTTGCCTTCCTGAAACAGGTCGGGCAGCAGGCCGCTGTAGCGCACGGTCACCCTCTGGGCGGTATCAGTGACAACAAACTGCAGCCCCAGGCCCTGTGCGTCGCGCTTCAGGCTACCCTCCTCCACCAGGCCTCCCAGCCGGAAGGCACGGCCGCTGGGCACCGAGCCCGCCGCAACCTCGCTTGGGGTGTTGAAGAACACGAGGTTGCTCTGGAAGGCATTCAGCACCAGGGCCGAGGCACTGCCGAGCATGCCCATGCCCAGCAGGATGAAGGCCATTCGCCGATGGCGCGGCTTCATCGTGACACCCCTGAGAAGTCGCCGTCTTTGCCAGCCGACAGCGCGCGAGCCAGACGCCGCCGCTCCAGTGCCACTTCGATGCACAGGCTGATCGAGACCACCCCAAAGGAGCCCCATACATACAAGCCATAGCCCCCCATGGCCACGAACTCTGAAAGCGAACCCCAGACCGGTGTCATGGCTGAACCCCCGAATGCGCCAGGTTGCGCGGTGCACCCGACCACCTCTCGGCGGCGGCATCATCGGCATCGGCCCACAGTTGCTGCGACGCCTGCCGCTGCGCCAGCAGGCGCCGGGTTCGCCACAACACCACCGCCAGGCTGTAAGCCCACGCCGCCAACGCCATCACCAGCAGCCCGACTAGCATTGGCGCGTCCATGCTGGACTTGCCGATGGTCACGGATGCGCCCTGGTGCAGGGTGTTCCACCACTTCACCGAGAAATAGATGATCGGGACGTTGACCACGCCCACCAGGGCCAGCAGTGCGGCAGCCCGGTCGGCACGCCGAAGGTCGTCGATGGCGCCATGCAGCGCCATGAAGCCTAGGTAGAGGAACAGCAGGAGCAGTTCGCTGGTGAGGCGAGCGTCCCACACCCACCAGGTGCCCCAGGTGGGCTTGCCCCACAAGAAGCCCGTCCACAGGGCCAGTGCCGTCATCAGCGCCCCCGTAGGCGCAATGGCCAGCGACAGCACGAACGCCAGGCGCGCATTGAAGGCCAGCCCGACGGCAGCCCAGAACGCCATGGCCAGATACAGGATCATCGACATCCAGGCGGCGGGCACGTGGACATAGATGATGCGCTAGGCGTCGCCTTGCACCCGGTCGCTTGGCGCCACCACCAGACCCAGCCACAAGCCCAGCAGGCCCAAGGCCAGCGCAACGGCAGCACTCCACGGGGCCACCACGCGGGCAAGGCCGTCGAACCGGCTTGGCGCCGCAAAATGGAACCAGCGTCACTGCGTCATGCCGACTCCACTGCCAGACGCAGAGCCGCTGCGGCGGCAAAGGGCGCGGCCACCAGCGCCCCCAGCAAAAGCGCCCCCAGCAGGGACAGGTGCGCCCCGACAGGCAGCTCCGCCGTGTGCGCATCGACAGCAGCCGCCCCAAAGACCAGCACGGGAACGCACAGGGGCAGCACGATCAGACTGCAGAGCACAGCACTGCCCCGCAGCCCGAGCGTGAGCGCCGCGCCGGCCGCACCCAGCAGGGCCAGAACGGGTGTGCCCAGCAGGAGCGCACCCGCCAGCACGGCGGCGTCAGAAGCCAACAAACCGTATTGGACCGACAGCAAGGGCGACGCCAGCGTGACCAATGCGCCACTGGTGAGCCAGTGGGCCAATGTCTTGGCCAGCACCAGAGCCTCCAGCGGTACTGGGGACAGAAACAGCGCGTCCAGCCCGCCGTCGGCCCACTCATCGTCGAACAGGCGCCGCAGGGCCAGCAGACTGGACAGCAGCGCCGCCACCCACACCACCCCGGGGCCTATGCGGGCGAGCAACTGCGGGTCGCTCCCAATGGCCAGCGGAAACAGGCTCGACACCACCACGAAGAACAGCAAGGCCGCTGCGGTGTCGGACGGCCGCCGCGTGGCAAGACGCAGGTCTCGCGCCACCAGCTGCCGCATCACGCTCAGCAACGGGACCGGCGCCGCCAGCGTGCCATGCGCCCGGTGGGACTGCTGGGCAGACAAGGTGGCCGCATTCATGTGGGTCAAGGCGCTCAGGTGCCCAAGGCCAGCGACTGCACGGGCGCGTCCAGCGACACCGTCTGGTGGCTGCTGAACACCAGCACCCCCCCCGCCTGCAAATGGCGCTGAAACAGCCGCTGCAGCGCCGCTGCGGCCTTGGTGTCGAGCGCGTTGAAGGGTTCATCCAGGAGCCACAGCCCCTCACCCGGACGGCGCAGCCACAACGCAGCCAGGGCAGCACGCCGGCCTGTGTTCGGCCTGCCCAAGCCCCATTTCTTCCAGAGCCGCTGACACCTGGTTGGAGGAAACGGCCTCTGCGCGCAATGACTCAATGGACGTCAGGTTCTCTTGCGAGTTCAGGTCTGGTTTGAGGCCTGCGACGTGACCGACCCAGCTCAGCTGTTGGCGAAATGCAGCCACCGCCTCACTGGGTGCTGGTGCGCTGACCGCCTGGCCTGCCCACCAGACGGAGCCTCGTTCGGCGCCCATCAAGCCGGCCAGCACCCGCAGCAAGGTGGTCTTGCCACTGCCGTTCGGGCCACGCAAGTGAAGTGTGCTGCCCGCTGGTACCACCGCGTTCAGACCACGGAAGACCCAGCGACCCGCCCTCACCGCGGCAAGACTTCTCAACTCCAGCACCCGCGACACCCTCCATACATCCAGTGTCAATTTTGCTTGACACTAACACACGCCGCTTCGCACGGCAACCGAATAAGCGCGCCACCCGGTCCGACCAGCGTTCACTTTGGTAAAACAAACAAGTGTCTTCGCTCAACTATCACCACCTTCGCTACTTCTGGGCCATTGCCACCGAGCAAAGCCTGACCAAAGCGGCCGAGAAGCTGCATGTGTC
>CAZRRW010000253.1:0-3028 GCA_964602505.1 uncultured Burkholderiaceae bacterium | reverse complement strand
GTAGTCAAAGGCAATGGCTTCCACCTGGGGGTTGGCGTGGTGGCGGTGGATGGCCGCGCGGATGGTGGGCAGCTCGGCCTCGTGCAGCAGTTCGTCGCCCTCCAGGTAGAAGGCCCAGTCGCCCGTGCAGGCGTACTGCGCCATCATTTTTTGCTGGGCATACACAAAGCCGCGTTCGGCCATGCGCTCGTTCCAGCGGGTGGGCAGCAGGCGTATCTTGTTGCCGCCAGGCTCGGCGCACAGGGCGCGGATGTGTTCTTCCGTTGCGTCGGTGCCTTCGCCCAGGGCTACCACAAATTCGTCCACCAGGGGCAAGATGGAGCGGATGCTGGCCTCGAACGGGAAGCCCAGGGCCACCCCGTTGCGCAAAAAGGTGAAGCCGCTGATAGAGGGCGCGCTCATGCGGTAGGTCAGGCGGCCAATTTGGTCGCCTGGGCTTTCGTCAAGCGGCCCATCAAATAGAACTGCTCGTTGGGCTGCATGCCCAGCACATTGGCCAGGCGGTTGCTCATGCCAAAGAAGGCGGTGATGGCGGTGATGTCCCACACGTCTTCGTCGGTGAAGCCAGCGGCCTTCACCTCGGCCAGGTCGTCGTCGCCCACCCGGGCCGAGTCGGTGCACACCTTCAGCGCAAACTTCAGCATGGCGCGCTGGCGCGGTGGAATGTCGGCCTTCAGGTAGTTCACGGCCACCTGGTCGGCCACCTGGGGCTTTTTTTCATAGATGCGGAGGATGGCGCCGTGCGCCACCACGCAATACAGGCAGTCGTTGGCGGCCGATGTGGCCACCACCACCATCTCGCGCTCGCCCTTGGTCAGGGTGCGCACCCCATCGGGCTCCACGTCCATCAGGGCGTCGTGGTAGGCAAAAAAGGCGCGCCACTCGGCCGGGCGGTGGGCCAGGGCCAAAAACACGTTGGGCACAAAGCCCGCCTTCTCTTGCACGGCCAGCACGCGGGAGCGGATGTCGTCAGGCAGGTCTTTTAACTCGGGCACGGGGTAGCGCGAGATGGTGTTCATGCAGAGGTCTCCGTTTCGGCGTTGTTGTCGGGGTTGCTGCCGCCAGGGCTGCCACCCTCGGCGCTGCGAAATTGCAGCGAATGCAGCCGCGCATACAGCCCGCCTGCGGCCAGCAGCGCGGTGTGGGTGCCTTGCTCGGCCACTTGGCCATGCTCCATCACCACGATGTGGTCGGCGTTCTCAATGGTGCTTAGCCGGTGGGCAATGACGATGCTGGTGCGCCCGCGCATCAGGCGCTCCAGCGCCTGCTGCACCGCGCGCTCGGCCTCGTTGTCCAGCGCGGAGGTGGCCTCGTCGAGGATGAGCACGGGCGCGTCTTTGTACAGCGCGCGGGCAATGGCCAGGCGCTGGCGCTGCCCGCCAGAAAGCGGCTGCCCGTGCGGGCCCACCAGGGTGTCCAGCCCCTGGGGCAGGGCCAGGGCAAAGTCCAGCAGGGCGGCGTCGGCCAGGGCCTGCTTCACGCGCGGCAAGTCCACCGGCGCGCCAAAGCACACGTTGCCCACCACCGTGTCGGTCAGTAGCACGGTGTCTTGCGTCACATATGAGATCTGCTGGCGCAGGCTGTCAAGCCGCCAGTCGGTCACGGGCACGCCGTCCAGCTCGATGCTGCCGGTGGTGGCCTCGGCCAGGCGGGGAATCTGCCGCACCAGCGTGGTTTTGCCGGCCCCGCTGGGGCCCACCAGGGCCACCCGGGTGTCGGCCTTCACCTCCAGGGTGATGCCTTTCAGGATGGGCATGGGCGGGGTGCCCAGGCTGACGTGCAGGCCCTTGAAGGCCAGGTGCCCCTGGGCCCTTGGTTTGCTGAAGGTGCCGGTGTCGCGCTCGTCTTCAGCCCGCAGGATTTCCAGCACCCGCGACAGCGACACATAGGCCCGTGCCACCGGCTGCACCGCGTCAATCAAGTGCCGCAGCGGGGGCATGAGCATCAGCATGGCGGTGATGAAGGCCACAAAGCTGCCCACGCCTGCACTGCCCCCCGTGGCTGTGCTGGTGCTTTGCCACAGGGCCGTGGTCATCACCACCGCCAGGGCCACCGAGCCCAGCACCTGCCCGGTGGGGGCCATCAGGCTGCTGCTCACCCCGGCACGCAAGGCCAGGCCGCGCAGGGCCTGGTTGCGCCGGGTAAAGCGCTCGGCAAAGGGCTGCTGTGCGGTGTGCACGCGGATGATGCTGGCCGCGGCCACCGACTCTTCAATCTGGTAGGCCACCTGTTCGGCCTGCTGCTGCGAGGCCGCCACATACTTCTTGAAGCGTCCAGCCAGCAGGCGGCCCACCAGCAGCACCGGGATGAGCACCACGATGGTGATGGCCGTGAGCAGCCAGTTCAGGTAGGCCAGGTAGGCGAGCAGGGCCACCATGGTCAGCCCGTCGCGCAGGGCAATCATCACGGCGTTGGAGATCATGCCCAGCGACTGCAGCGGCTCGAACACGCTGGCGCTGATGAGGCTGGCCGCGCTTTCTTTGCGAAACAGCCGCATGCGCGCGGTCAGCAGCTTGTCGTACACGGCCGCGCGCAGCTTGGCCAGCACGCTTTGCGTGAGCCAGTCTTTCAGGTAGATGGAAACCCAGATGCAGATGGCCCGCAGGGTGAACAGGCCCACGATGGCCACTGGCACCGCCCAGATGGGAAAGGGCCGCTCAGGGGTGAAGCCCTTGTCCAGCAGCAGCTTGATGAGGGCGGGCACCAGCGGTTCGGTGATGGCCGCGAGGATGGAGGCCCCAATGCCCAGGCCCAGCGCCAGGCGGTGCTTGGGCGCCGACAGAAACAGATGCCTCAGCAGGGCACCGGGGCTTTGGATCGCGTGGGAGGGAAGGGCACTCACGGGCCGGATTGTCCACGGCTGGGCAGCCGAAGGCGCTTGGGCTAGGTGCGCTGGTGCAGGGCTTGCAATTCGTGCAGCAAGGCCATGTCGGTGGCGTTCCACTTGGCCTGCAGTGGGCGCAGCCTGGCCAGGTCGGCAAACGGGGTGGGCTTGTCGCTCAGCGTGAGGCGGATGAAGTGGTGCACA
>CAZRRW010000252.1:0-3069 GCA_964602505.1 uncultured Burkholderiaceae bacterium | reverse complement strand
GCCTTTTCGCGCACCGAACAGGTGTTGAAGAGGATGAGGTCGGCTTGCTCGATATTGGTGGTGGGCTCGTAGCCTTCGGCGGCATTCAGCACGTCGGCCATCTTGTCCGAGTCGTACTCGTTCATCTGGCAGCCAAAGGTCTTGATGAAAACCTTGGGGGCGCTCATCGCACGGCCCCCTGCTGGCGCGCACGACGGATGAGTTCCAGCGCAGCCTCTTCGGCGCCAGAGATGAAGTTGCCCTGGCGGTCAGAGCGGTCGGCCATGCCCTGCTTGCGCTCTTCGTCGGTGAGGACCCACACGTCACGGATCAAGCCGTCGGGCCAGCGGGTGAAATTGACCACCAGTTCCTGCCCCACCAGGGTGGACGACAGCAGGATCTTGTTGTTGTCGCCAAAGATCCGCCCGCCTGGCGACAGGCGCGCCTCGCCGCCGTTGAGGGTCATCAGGGGCGGCTGGGTCACCACCATGGTGGCGCGGCTGGCCCAGGCCGGAAACTGCCGTACGCCGCCCGCCGAAGGCAGGATGGACGGATAGGCCTGCTGCGTCGGCAGACTGCCCCCTGGCCTGGATGAAAGCGCAGGGGTGTCGTCGCCCGACGCGACCTGCGCCAGCGCCCCCGCGCCCAGGCCTGCGGCCAGGGCCGCCACCGCACAACTTCGTGTAGTTGGCACATACCAACAGCGATTCATGGCTTGATCCAGAGGCTGTGCCAGCCTGTCCTTGCACGGCAGACTGGTGAACGTAAGCAGACCCACGCGGGCAACGTCTGCATTGTAGAGACCCGGGGTCAAGCAAGCACTCCAGGGCTCATGGCACGGTATGCAAGCAGCTGCTGAAAAACACAAAACACCGCTCAAGTTCACGTGAATGAACGCTTCTGGCTCGATGGCATTTTGTTACTGAAGCACTTAATCTACCGAAAAAACGAACCTTAATAAAGAAAATATTTCTAGCAGGACGCTCCATTGGCTCATGGCGGCGAAGTCGACTCAAGCTTGAATGCGCAGACGGATTGAAGTAACCTGCCCGGTTTTCGCCAGCAGTTGCGCCTCCCAGCGCGCAGTCCACTGGCGGGCCTTGGCGGCCACGGCCGCATTGGGTGCCAGCAGCACCAGCTGGCGCGGGGTCACGGTGGTGTCAAGTGTGGCGGCCTGCAGGCCGCTGTCAGCCAGCGCAGGAGCAGTCTTGATCAGGGCTTCAAACAAATCGCGGCCGGTTCGGCTGGCGGCCAGCAGGCCCGCCAAAGGCGATGCCTGGATGGCTTCGTCCACCGTCTTGACCGCGCCCGTTGCCGCTTTGCCCATCATGCCCGGCATCGTATCGGCAGTAGCCGGATGGCCAAGGCTTGCCCCATGCAGCTGATCATCACCGATGCCTGGTTCAGCAGGGGCCGGGTGCTGCATCTCAAGGGCTGGCAGGTGGCGGTGGGCCTGTGTGCCCTGGGCTTGGTGGGCCTGCTGCTGACGGCCTTCGTGTACCACGCGGTGGTGCTCAAAGGTGCGCGCGAGGGCTGGCCTGTGGTGAGCCAGATCGTCAAGCTGGTGGTCCGCGACGAGTTTGCCCAGCGCGACCGCTACATGCAGGAGAACATCGATGCCATGGCCCAGAAGGTTGGCGAACTGCAAGCCCGGCTGCTGCAACTGGACGCGCTGGGCGAGCGGGTGTCAGGGCTGGCTGGCCTGCAGGCCCCGGCCGACGCCAAGGCACAGCCGGGCGCAGGTGCCAGCAAGGCAGGCACACCCGCTGGGCAAAGCCCAGGCCCTGGCCGAGGCGGGCCGCTGATCGGCGGGGTGTCCCTCACCAGCGACCAGTTGCGCGCGGTGATTGACTCCCTGGACGAGCAGACGCGCCAACGGACCGACCTGTTCACCGTGGTGGAAAGCCGTTTGTTTGATGCCAAGATGCGCGCCCTGATGCAGCCCACCCAGCACCCAGTGGCCACGGCCAACCTCGGCTCGGGCTTTGGCTGGCGGCTCGACCCCATCACTGGCCGCTCGGCCCTGCACACCGGCCTGGACTTCCAGGCCGAGCCGGGCACGCCCATCGTCGCTGCGGCTGGCGGCCTGGTGGTGGTTCAGGAGTACCACCCCGCCTACGGCAACATGGTGGAGGTGGACCACGGCAACCAGGTCATCACCCGCTATGCGCATGCCAGCCAGGTGTTCGTGAAGGTGGGCGACCTGGTCAAGCGCGGCCAGAAGATCGCCGCCGTCGGCTCCAGTGGGCGCTCGACCGGGCCGCACCTGCACTTTGAAGTGCTGGTGCAGGGTGTCTTCCAGGACCCGGCGCCCTTCCTGGCCCAGCGCGACCGCGCCGCCCCGCTGGCTGCCGACGGCCGGGAGTCGGCGCGCGCCCTCGCCCGCCGATAATGCCGGGTTGACCCTTCGGTGCCACCCCTGCGGGATGGCCGCCCTGACCGCACAGCCCTGACCCATGCTCCCCAACGTTCTGAAGAAGATTTTCGGCAGCCGCAACGACCGGCTGCTCAAGCAGTACCGCAAGACGGTCGAGCAGATCAATGCGCTGGAGCCCAGCTTCGCGGCATTGCCTGACGAGGCGCTCAAGGCCAAGACGGGCGAGTTCAAGGATCGCGTGGCCAAGGGCGAAAGCCTGGATGCCCTGCTGCCCGAGGCCTTTGCCGCGGTGCGCGAGGCCGGCAAGCGCGCACTGAAGATGCGTCACTTTGACGTGCAGCTCATCGGCGGCATGGCCTTGCACCAGGGCAAGATTGCAGAGATGCGCACGGGCGAGGGCAAGACCCTCATGGCCACCCTGCCGGTCTACCTGAACGCCCTGTCAGGCAAGGGCGTGCACGTGGTGACCGTCAACGACTACCTGGCGCGCCGCGATGCCGAATGGATGGGCAAGCTCTACGGCTACATGGGCCTGTCGGTGGGGGTGAACACGCCACAGATGAGCCGCGAGGAGAAGCAGGCCGCCTATCAGGCCGACGTGACCTACGGCACAAACAACGAGTTCGGCTTTGACTACCTGCGCGACAACATGGTGCTGGACCTGGCCGACCGCACCCAGCGAGGGCTCAATTTCGCCATCGTCGACGAAGTGG
>CAZRRW010000251.1:1990-3093 GCA_964602505.1 uncultured Burkholderiaceae bacterium | reverse complement strand
ATCGACAAGGTGGGCCGGTCGGTCCCAGGATCGCTTGAGAAGCCAAGCCGACCCGCGTGAGGAGGCTTGAGGGTGCTGGACACGTTGTGCGACGGGTGCTTTGGTAAACGCAAGACTAGCACCGACACCCCGAAGGCAGTGAGGCACTTCGCCTGCGATTAGGCACTTTCGCGACGGATGCAGTCGGCCCGCAGGGTCAAGTCAGGCAGCAGTTCCAGGCCCAGGCCAGGCTGGCCACTCAGGCTGAGCTGCCCCTGGCGCACCTGGGGCAGCTCGGTCACAAGTTCCTGGTACCAGCCGCTATAGAAGGCACGCACAGACTCCTGCACCAGAGCATTGGGGGCATGCAGGCTGAGGTGGGCGCTGGCTGCCCAGACCACCGGGCCGGTGCAGTCGTGCGGCGCCACGGGAAGCTGCCAGGCGTCGGCCATGGCCGCGATCTTGCGCGCCTCACTCAGGCCGCCACACCAGCTCAAGTCCAGCATCACCACCCCGGCCACGCCAGTCTGAAGGTAGTCCTTGAAGCCCCACTTGTAGGCCAGCGTCTCGCTGGCGCACACCATGGCCCGGCAATCCTGGGCGTAGGCTTGCAACAAGTCCAGGCTGTCGATGCGGATCGGGTCTTCATGCCAGAAGGTGTTGAAGGGCTCGAGCGCGCGGGCGATCTTGCGCGCCATGGGCAGGCGCCAAAGGCTGTGAAACTCGACCATGATGTCCATCCGGTCGCCCACCGCCTGACGGATCTTGCGAAAGGGTTCGAGTGCGGCGTCCAGATCGGCATGGCTGATGTACTGGCCATGGCTGGCCTCAGCTGCCACATCGAAAGGCCAGATCTTCATGGCCGTGATGCCTTGGCCGAGCAGCGACTCGGCCAGCTCGTCGGCATGGTTCAGGAATCCCTGCAGGTCCTCGTAGGGGCCACTGGGGTTGCCCAGGCCCCAGTTGCTGCTGGCCTGGTTGGCGGTGGAACGCACGTACTGGTAGCCCGCACAGGTGTTGTAGACACGGATGGCGTCGCGGCTCTTGCCCCCCAGCGCAACACACACGGGCAGCCTAGCCGCCTTGCCGAACAGGTCCCACAAGGCGAGGTCGACCGCGCTGGT
>CAZRRW010000251.1:0-1954 GCA_964602505.1 uncultured Burkholderiaceae bacterium | reverse complement strand
CAGCCCAGGTACCCAGTCAGATCACGGCCGATGGCCTCGATCTGCAGCGGGTCGCGCCCAATCAGCTTGGGTGCGACCCATTCGTGGACGTAGGCCTCCACCGCCGCCGCACCCATGAAGGTCTCCCCCAGCCCCACCAGGCCCTCATCGGTGTGCAGGCGTACCCAGATCAGGTTGGGGAACTCGCCGAGACGGATGGTTTCAACGCGTTCAATCTTCATGAGGGCCTCGCCAGCAAAAGAAAAAGGCCGCAGGTGCGGCCTTTGATGGGTAAGGTGGTTCAGCTTCGGGCGCGGCGCAGCGCGTCCACCACCACGTTGATGGCCTCGGCACCGATGGTCGGCGCGTTCTTGTCGTACACCGGCTTCACGCGCTCGAACATCCGGGTGACTTCGGTGGGCGACAGCTCGTTGATCTGCATGCCGGTGGCGCGCAGCGCGGCCAGGGCACGGGCGTTCAGATCACGATTGGCCTGCCGCTGAACCAGACGTGCGTCCATGGCGGCTTCACGCAGCACTGTCTGCTCCTGGGGGCTGAGTTGCTCCCACAGCCGCTTGCTGTAGAGCACCAGGAAGGGCGTGTAGGCGTGACGGGTGACCGACAGGAAGCGCTGCACCTCGTTGAATCTGCTGGTCTGGATGGTGACGAAGGGGTTTTCCTGCCCATCGATGGTCCGGGTTTCGAGCGCGGTGAAGACCTCACCAAACGCCATGGGCACCGCGTTGGCGCCCAGCGTACGGAAGCTGTCGAGGAAGATGTTGTTCTGCATGACGCGCATCTTCACGCCTTCGAAGTCCTCCCACCGGGTGATGGGGCGGCGGCTGTTGGTCACATTGCGGAAGCCGTTCTCCCAGTACGCCAGCAGCACCAGGCCTGCCTCGTCCAGCTTGCGGGCGAAGTACTGGCCAGCCGGGCCGTCGAGCACGGCATCGGCTTCGCGCTCGTTGGCAAACAGGAAGGGCAGGTCGAAGACACCCAGTTCCTTGACGATGCCAACCAGCGGCGAGCTGGAAGTGCACACCATCTCCTGGGTGCCCGCGCGCAGGGCTTGTGTGGCCTGAAGGTCGCCACCGGCCGAGCCCCCCCAGAAGGCCTGGATCTTGGTACGCCCGCCAGTGCGCTGCGCCAGGATTTCCTGCATGCGGCGCACCCCGTTGCCCACCGGGTGGTCTTCGTTCACCCCGTTGGTGAACTTGATGGTGCGGTCCGCAAACTGAGCCTGAGCGAGCCCGCTCGCAAGCAACGAGCCTCCGCCCGCACCCAATACAGCACCCACTTTGACCAAATCACGTCTAAACATCATTGTCTCCTTCACTACTTGTTAACGAACACTCACACGAACCTCTCAACGAGCCATCATCCATGCCAACGGCACGGTGACGATTTCTGGCACCAGGATCAGCAAAAACATTACGCCAAGATGGGCGCAAAGAAAAGGCCAGACGCCCTTGAACGAGTCGTCCATGCTGATCTTCGCCACCCCGCAGACCACATTGAGCACCGTGCCCACTGGCGGGGTGATGAGCCCGATGGCGTTGTTCATGATGAACAGAACACCGAAGTACACCGGGTCGATGCCCGCCTCCCGCACCACGGGCATCAGCACCGGCGTGAGGATGAGCACCGTGGGTGCGAAGTCGAGGGCGGTGCCAATCGCAATGATCAGCAGCATGATGACGAACATCAGCAGGATCTTGTTGTCGATCAGTGGGCGCAACAGGTTCGCCACCTCGGTGGGAATGTTGGCCACCGTGATCAGCCAAGCGCTCACCATGGCCGCCGCCACCAGGAACATCACGACGGCAGTGGTCTTGCCCGCCTGCAGAAACAGGCCATACAGCTGACTCCACTTCAATTCCCCGTAGATGAACTTGCCCACCACGAAGGCGTAGACCGCTGCGACCACGGCCGCCTCGGTAGGCGTGAACACGCCAAACTTCATGCCACCGATGAT
>CAZRRW010000250.1:0-3111 GCA_964602505.1 uncultured Burkholderiaceae bacterium | reverse complement strand
CCTACCTGCCGCCGGCGTGGATCGGGCAGAACATCTTCAGCTACGCGCAGTGGCTGGCCTGCGGCTACGTGGTGAACTGCCCAGAGTCGGCCGCCACGGTCAGCATCGACATGAAGGAGATCGGGCCCACCTACTACTTCGCGCCGCCCAGGGTGTTTGAGGGCCTGCTCACCAGCGTGACGATCCGCATGGAAGACGCCGGCAGGCTCAAGCGTGCCATGTACGGGCATTTCATGGCCCTGGCCCGCCGGGTGGGGCCGCGCCTGATGGACGGCGAACCCGTGGGCCTGACCGACCGCCTGCAGTACGCGCTGGGCAACCTCTGGGTCTACGGCCCCCTGAGAAACAGCCTGGGCCTGTCGCGGGTGCGGGTGGCCTACACCGCGGGCGAGGCCATCGGCCCCGATCTGTTCACCTTCTTCCGGGCCATTGGCGTCAATCTCAAGCAGTTGTACGGCTCCACCGAAACCGCCGTGTTCGTGTGTTTGCAGCCCGACCATGCCGTGCGTGCCGACACCGTGGGCGTGCCGATTGACGGGGTCGAGATCAAGCTCACCGACAGCGGCGAGATCCTGGTCAAGAGCGCAGGCCTGCTGAAGGGCTACTACAAGAACCCCAGCGCCACCGCCGAGGTGTTGACGGCCGACGGCTGGTACCGCACCGGGGATGCCGGCTTCCTTGACGCGAGCGGCCAGCTCAAGATCATTGACCGCGCCAAGGACGTCGGCAAGATGGCGGGCGGCTCGTTTGACGGTGCGATGTTCGCGCCCAAGTACGTGGAGAACAAGCTGAAGTTCTTTCCGTTCATCAAGGAGGCGGTGGCCTTCGGCGACCAACGCGAGAAGGTCTGCGCCTTCATCAACATCGACTTTGAGGCCGTGGGCAACTGGGCCGAGCGGCGCAACCTGGCCTATGCCGGCTACACCGACCTGGCGCAGAAACCAGAGGTCTACGGGCTCATCCAGGAATGTGTCGAGAAGGTCAACGCCGACCTGGCGAGTGACCCCCACCTTTGCGGCAGCCAGGTGAGCCGCTTCCTGGTGCTGCACAAGGAGCTGGACGCGGACGACGGCGAACTCACCCGCACCCGCAAGGTGCGGCGTGGCGCGATTGGCGACAAGTACGCGGTGCTGGTCGACGCCCTGTACAACGGCAAGGCCGAGCAGTTCATCGAGACCGTGGTGAAGTTCGAGGACGGCCGCAACGGCAGCGTGTCGGCCACCCTGGCGATTCGCGACGCCAAGGTCTTTCCAGCAGTCCGGCAAGCCGCATGAACGCCATGACCGACCCCGTCGCACCAGCCGCCACCGACAGCCGCAAGATCGGCGATGTGATCCTCGATGTGAAGAACATCTCGCTGAGTTTTGGCGGGGTGAAGGCCCTCACCGACATCAGCTTTGACGTGCGCGAGCACGAGATCCGCGCCATCATCGGGCCCAACGGTGCGGGCAAGAGCAGCATGCTCAACTGCATCAACGGGGTCTACACCCCACAGCAGGGCAGCATCACCTTCCGTGGCCAGACCTTCAGCCACATGAACAGCCGTCAGGTGGCCGAGATGGGGGTGGCTCGCACCTTCCAGAACCTGGCCTTGTTCAAGGGCATGAGCGTGATCGACAACCTCATGACCGGGCGCAACCTGCACATCAAGAGCAACATCTTCCTCCAAGCCCTGCGCCTGGGCCCAGCCCAGCGTGAGGAAGAGGCGCACCGCGAGTATGTGGAGCGCATCATCGATTTTTTGGAGATCCAGGCCTACCGCAAAACGCCCGTGGGCACCTTGCCCTACGGCTTGCAAAAGCGGGTAGACCTGGGCCGCGCCTTGGCCATGGAGCCGCAGGTGCTGTTGCTCGACGAGCCGATGGCAGGCATGAACCTGGAAGAGAAGCAGGACATGTGCCGCTTTGTGCTGGACGTGAACGACGAGTTCGGCACGACCATCGTGCTGATCGAGCACGACATGGGCGTGGTGATGGACATCTCGGACCGTGTGGTGGTGCTGGACTACGGCAAGAAGATCGGCGACGGCACGCCCGATGCCGTGCGCACCAACCCGGATGTGATCCGCGCCTACCTGGGCACCAGCCACTGAGGAAGAGCAAGAAAGATGGGCTTTTTCCTAGAAACACTGTTGGGCGGCCTGATGGCCGGCATGCTTTATTCACTGGTGGCCCTGGGCTTCGTGCTCATCTTCAAGGCCTCTGGCGTGTTCAACTTTGCCCAGGGTGCCATGGTGCTGTTTGCCGCGCTGGCCATGGCCCGCTTTGCCGAGTGGGCGCCCGCCATGCTGGGCTTCAACAACAAGATCATCGCCAACCTGATCGGGTTTGTGTTGGCTGGCGCCTTGATGTTCGTGATGGCCTGGTTGATTGAGCGGCTGGTGCTTCGACAGCTCGTCAACCAGGAGGGTGCCACCTTGCTGATGGCCACCCTGGGCATCACCTACTTCATCGACGGCCTGGGCCAGACCCTGTTTGGCAGCGCGATCTACAAGATCGACATCGGCATGCCCAAGGAGCCGATCATGGCTCTGGAGTCGGTGTTCCAAGGCGGTATCCTGATCAACAAGGAAGACCTGATTGCGGCCGCGATTGCCGCCGGGCTGGTGGCGCTGCTGACCCTGTTCTTCCAGAAGACGGCCACGGGCCGCGCCCTTCGTGCGGTGGCGGACGACCATCAGGCGGCGCAGTCGATTGGCATCCCGCTCAACCGCATCTGGGTCATTGTCTGGTGTGTGGCCGGTGTGGTGGCCCTGGTGGCCGGCATGATCTGGGGCAGCAAGCTCGGCGTGCAGTTCTCACTGACCACAGTGGCCTTGCGGGCCCTGCCGGTGGTCATCCTCGGTGGGCTCACCTCGGTGCCAGGCGCCATCATCGGCGGGCTGATCATTGGTGTGGGCGAAAAGCTGTCAGAGGTGTACCTCGGCCCCTTTGTGGGCGGAGGCATCGAGATCTGGTTTGCGTATGTGCTGGCACTGGTGTTCCTGCTGTTCAGGCCGCAAGGCCTGTTCGGCGAGAAGATCATTGACCGCGTGTAAGGCAGGAGACACGACCCATGCTCTACCGCGAAAACGGCCAGTTCAAGACCAGCTATCGGGCTGACCAGCAGATC
>CAZRRW010000249.1:318-3126 GCA_964602505.1 uncultured Burkholderiaceae bacterium | reverse complement strand
CGCTGTTCGACCGCTATGAGCGCGGGCTGGACCAGCTGCTGCAGGCGGCCCCTGGCGTGAAGAACGTGGAGGACGCCTGGCTGTTCTTCCACATGCTGTTCGAGCTGATCTGGCAGTACCGCTTTCTCTACCGCGACCTCAATGACCTGCTGAGCAAGAACCGGCGGCTGGAGACACACTTCCAGTTCGTCCTCAAGCACAAGAGCCGCGCAGTGCGCAGCGTGCTGGACGGCCTGTCCAGCCATAGCGCCATCCGGCTGCAGGGCACCGAGGTGGAGCCCATTGCCACCTCGATGGTGGTGGTGCTCACCTACTGGCTGAGCTACGAATACGTGCGCGAACCCCGTCGGGCACTGGAGCCCGAGGCAGCCAGCGCCTCGCTGATGCGCGGCGCGTACCACGTGCTGAACCTGATCACGCCATTCCTGGCGCCCGACCAGCGAGCCCACCTGCTCACCCTGGCAGGCAGCTACCGCCAGGGGGGCTAGACCAGCCGCCCCAACCCCTCACCGCAGCACCCACAACACCCGACAAGGAGACACCGCATGGCCAAATGGACCGCCTTTCCGCACGACAACAGCAACTTCCTGCACGACGCCGCCAGCGTCAAGAAGGCCTGGGCCAAGCTGCACCAGGGCGACGCCGAGCCGCTGCCGAAGGATGCCAAGGTGCTGGAGGCCTGGGTGGCCTTTCACAACGGCGACTTTCAAAAGGCGCATGACCTCGGCCTGAAGGCCGGGGGCGATGGCATCACCGTCGCCAACAAGGCGCAATGCATCTACGCCAACTACGTCGAGAAGAAGGAAAAGACCAAGCTCGACATGTTCCTCGAGGTCGCCGAACGCGCCGAAGCGCAGCAGGCCGCCGACCCGAAGAACCCCAACGCCTACTACTGGCAGGCCTACGCCCTGGGGCGCTACAGCCAGGGCATCAGCGTGGCCAAGGCCCTCACCCAGGGCCTGGGCGGCAAGGTGAAGGGTGCGCTGGAAACCACCATCAAGCTGCAGCCCAAGCATGCCGACGCCCACATCGCACTGGGCAGCTTCCACGCCGAAGTGATTGACAAGGTGGGCAGCCTGCTGGGGCGCACCCAGGGGGCGAGCAAGGACGCCGGGCTCAAGATGTACCAACAGGCCCTGAAGCTCAACCCCACCAGCGCCATTGCCATGATCGAGTACGCCAACGGCATGGTGATGCTGGAAGGCGACAAGAAGATGGACGAGGCTACGCAGCTCTACGAAAAAGCCGCCAAGAGCAAACCCGCCGACGCGATGGAGTGCCTGGACGTGGAAATGGCCAAGGCCGAGCTGGAAGAGTAGGCCAGGCCGCCAGGCGGGCCGCTGCGCCGCAGCGAGGGCTAGCGCAGCCCACCCACGTAACGCGGCTCGTCGGTGCCTTTGCGGGATACGCGACGCCCATTGATGACCGATTCGCCAAAGCCGGTTTCAACAAACTGGGTGGTGGGGGTCGCGCTGTCCAACTGGGCCAGCTCAGCCTCGGGTGGCGGCTCGGGCACGGCGCCGGGGTCCATGGGCAGTTCACGCTCCTGCCCCGGGCGCGACTGGCGGAACGCCGCCGCAGCCGCCTGCACCAGGGGCAGGTGGGCACGGGGCACGGCCTGCCCCATCACCATTTCCAGCCGCGTGGCCCAGACGCGCAGGTCTTCCGCCTGAAGCTCCAGGGCCTTGGCACGCGCAAACTCCACGATCGCCGTCGCGTACTCGCGGTTGGACGCCATCCACTCCGGGTCTGTCACCCGGCCGGTACGCCGACGCAGCAGCACGTGCAGGTGTGCCGCCACGGCCAGCCGCTCGCCCGTGCTGATCACGTCCCCATCCGTTCGCGGTGCAGGGCCTGGTCAAGGCCTGCGTCCTCTTCCTCGGCAGAGACGCGCAGTTGCACGAGCAGCATGGTCAGCAGCAGCACCGCCGCCGTCATCACCGCGCTATAGGCCACCACGGCCATCACCTCAACCAGCTGCGTCACCACGCTGCCGCTGACCCCGGCAATGCGCGGGTCAGCCAGCACCCCGGTGAGCAGGGATCCCATGATGCCGCCCACCCCGTGCACGCCAAACACATCCAGCGAATCGTCGGCCTTGAGCAGGCGCTTGAGGCCCGTGGCGCCCCAATAGCAGGCCACACCCGCGACAAGGCCGATCAGGCAAGCTGAGGGGGCGGTGACGAACCCGGCAGCTGGCGTGATGGCCACCAGCCCTGCCACCAGGCCCGAGCACAAACCCAGCAGCGAGGGCTGGCCACGGCGCGCCCATTCGGCCACCATCCATGACACTGCCCCCGAAGCCGCTGCCAGATGGGTGACCAGCATGGCCAGCCCTGCGCGCCCGTCGGCCGCCACGGCCGAACCCGCATTGAAGCCAAACCAGCCGACCCACAGCAGGCCCGCCCCAGCCATGGTGAGGCCCAGGTTGAAGGGCATGAAGGGCTCACGCCCATACCCACGCCGAAAGCCCAGGAACCAGGCGCAGACCAGGCCCGCCACCCCGGCGTTGATGTGCACCACCGAGCCGCCCGCGAAGTCCAGTGCACCCATTTGGGCCAGCCAGCCCCCGGGCTCCCAGACCCAGTGCGCGATGGGGGCATACACCACCAGGCTCCACAGCCCCACAAACCAGAGCATGGCCGAGAAGCGCATGCGCTCCACGAACGCACCCACCACCAGGGCGGCGGTGATCACCGCAAACGCCAGCTGGAACATGGCATACACCGCCTCGGGCACGTTGGGAGCGATGTGGTTGACCGAGACCTGCCCACTGTCCTTGACCAGGTCAAAGCCCGCAAACCAGAG
>CAZRRW010000249.1:0-308 GCA_964602505.1 uncultured Burkholderiaceae bacterium | reverse complement strand
ACGTAGTAGCCGTTCGAGAAGGTCGCGGCGGTCGCGTCGGCGATCGTCTTGCCCTCGGGCGCGATGTTGAGGAACGCCTTCGAGAAGCCGCCGATGAAGCTGTTGAGGGCGCCGCCGCTGGTGAAGGCCAGCGAATAGCCGACCGCGAACCACAGCAGGCTCACCACCGCCGCCACCGCCACCACGCTCGCCATGGTGTTGATGACCGACTTCTTGCGCACCATGCCGCCATAGAACAGGGCAATGCCCGGCAGCGTCATCAGCAGCACCAGTGCCGTGGCCGTGAGCAGCCAGGCGGTGTCCGCGCC
>CAZRRW010000248.1:0-3149 GCA_964602505.1 uncultured Burkholderiaceae bacterium | reverse complement strand
CGTCGCCCCAGATGTGGACGTCGTCTTCCTTCATGGCGGCCACCAGCATGGTGCCCGTAACGGCGCGGCCCAGCGGCGTGGTGTTGAAGTAGGTGGCGCCCGCGGTGCTGACGTGGAAGGCACCCGCCTGCAGCGCGGCAATGCCCTCGTGCGCCAACTGGGGCCGGCAATCCACCAGGCGGGCTTTCTCGGCCCCGTACTCCATGGCCTTGCGGGGAATGGCGTCGTAGTCGGCTTCGTCGGGCTGGCCCAGGTTGGCGGTGTAGGCATAGGGCAGCGCGCCCTTTTTCTTCATCCAGTGCAGGGCGGCGCTGGTGTCCAGCCCGCCAGAGAACGCGATGCCGACTTTTTGGCCGAGGGGAAGCGATTGAAGGATCTTGGACATGGCTGCCGTGGGGTGCGGTGGATATGCAGTGGGACAGGTGCGCGGTGCCGAGGGGCCCGGGCTGGGAAAACCCGGGATTCTCGCCGCTTCGACGCCGTGCCACCGCCGCTGGGCGCCGCCCCAACAAATCTCAGGCTTTCGATGGGGGGATTCAATGTCGCGCACAGTTGTAGTGCATACAGCAGCGGTGAGTGTGGCAGCCAGCCCCTGAGTACCCAGGAAGTGCATGGCATGGAAGTTGCCCTGTTGTGTCACCCTAGTTTTCTTCCAACCTGAAAGGCCATTGCATGACCTCGTTCCAACTGTCTCGCCGCAGCCTCATCAAGGCCACCGGGGCCGCCGCGGGTGCCGCCACCCTGGGCATGTCCACTGCCGTGAAGGCGCAAACCACGCCCATCAAGTTCATCCTCGACTGGCGCTTTGAAGGCCCGGCCGCCCCCTGGCTGCTCACCGCTGAAAAGGGCTACTTCCGCCAAGAGGGCCTGGACGTACAGATCGACGTGGGCGCGGGCTCGGCCGCCGGCGTGCAGCGCATGGCTGCGGGTGCGTACGACATGACGCACAGCGACTTCAACACCATGATCGAGCTGAACGCCACCATCCCGGATCCGCAGATGCGCCCCGTGGGCTTCTACGTCACCTACGACAACCACCCGGCCACCGTGTTCACGCTGCGGCGCACCGGCATCACCAAGCCCAAGGACCTGGAAGGCCGCAAGATCGGCGCGCCGGCCTTTGACGGGGGCCGCAAGGCCTTCCCGGTGCTGGCCCGTGCCAACAACATCGACCTGACCAAGATCAACTGAACCACGATGGACCCGCCCCTGCGCGAGACCATGCTGGTGCGCGGCGAGGTGGAGGCCATCACCGGCTTCTACTTCTCGGGTTTCCTGTCGCTACTGGGCCGTGGCGCTGCGGAAAGCGACATCGTGGCCATGCGCTACGCCGACTTCGGCGCCCGCATGTACGGCAGCACCGCTGTCACCACCCCGCGTTTTGCTGCGGCCAACCCGCGCGCCGTGGCGGCATTTGCCAAGGCCTTCAACCGCGGGCTGAAAGAGACCATCGCCAACCCCGACGCCAGCATCGAATTCGTGAAGAAGCGCGATGGCCTGATCGACGAGCGCCTGGAAACCCGCCGCCTGCGCATGATGCTGGACAACTTCCTGGTCACGCCGGACGTGCGCACCGCCAACGCGCTGGGTGCCCTCAACCCCGCCCGTCTGGCCCAACTGGTCGACCAGGTCACCCCGGCATTCAACCTGCAAACCCGAGTGGACCCGGCCACGCTGTTCAACGCCAGCTTCCTGCCCCCGGCAGCCGAACGCCGCATCACCGGCTGACGCGCCCACAGGCGGCCCCGCCGAAACGCGGGGCCGTTTTGTATACACTTGTGTGCACAAGGGCCCTGCCTGCCCCCGGCCGCAGGGCTTTTTTTCAGGTGCACCCATCCGTCCGCTGACCACCTCTACCGACACACGCCATGGCCTTCATCGACTTTCAGGACGTCTTCTTGTCTTATGACGACAGCGAGAACTACGCGGTCGAGAACATCGACATGAAGATCGAGGAACGCGAGTTCGTCGCCATCGTCGGGCCATCGGGCTGCGGCAAGTCGACCTTCATGAAGCTGACCACCGGGCTCAAGAAGGCCAGCAAGGGCATCGTGATGGTGGGCGGGCGAGAGGTGGCTGGGCCGCTGTCCATCACCGGCATGGCCTTTCAGGCCCCCACCCTCATGCCCTGGCGCAACCTGCTCGACAACGTGCTGCTGCCGCTCGAGATCGTGGAGCCCTACCGCAGCAACTTCCGCAAGGACAAGGACAAGAACGTCGAACGCGCCATGAAGCTGCTGAAGACAGTGGGCCTGGCCGGCTGGGAGAACAAGTTCCCTTGGGAGCTGTCGGGCGGCATGCAGCAGCGCGCGTCCATCTGCCGCGCGCTGATCCACGAGCCCAAGCTGCTGATGCTCGATGAGCCCTTTGGCGCCCTGGATGCCTTCACCCGTGAAGAGCTGTGGTGCGTGGCCCGCGACCTGCACGCCACCACCAACGTGACCATCTGCCTGGTGACGCACGACCTGCGCGAAAGCGTGTTCCTGGCGGACACGGTGTATGTGATGAGTGCACGCCCGGGCCGCATCATCAAGAAATGCCAGGTGAACCTGCCGCGCCCGCGCGATCTGGAGATCACCTACAAGCCCGAGTTCACCGACATCGTTCACGAACTGCGTGCACTGATCAGCCACAACCGCACTGCGGTGGGCGCGCACTGAACCGCTGGCACGGAGAGAACGCATCATGGCCAAGAAACTAAGCTTCTACGACCGCTACACCGCCATCATCTGGTTTGCCATCCTGCTCATCGTGTGGGAGGTGATCTGCACCGGCTTGAAGGTCAGCGACTTCATCCTGCCGGCCCCGAGCGCCATCGCCAAATCGCTTTGGGAGTTCAAGTGGATCATCTTCGGCCACGCCGTGCAGACCTTCTGGACGACGATGGCGGGCTTTGCCATCGCCATTGCGGTGGGCGTGGTCATTGGCGTGGCAGTGGGCTCCAGCCCGGCCATCTACCGCGGCGCCTACCCGCTGCTGGTGGGCTTCAACGGCATTCCCAAGGCGGCCTTTGTGCCGGTTCTGGTGGTGTGGTTTGGCATCGGCACGGTGCCGGCCATCCTGACTGCCTTTCTCATTGCCTTCTTCCCCATCCTGGTGAACGTGGCCACGGGCCTGGCCACACTGGAGCCGGAAATGGAGGACGTGCT
>CAZRRW010000247.1:0-3157 GCA_964602505.1 uncultured Burkholderiaceae bacterium | reverse complement strand
GCCGGCGGTTTACGACAGTTTCAAGAAGCAGCAGAAACACACCGCGCTGGCCGATGTGCACGAATCCATTGACGAACTGGTGCACTACCGCACGCATTTCCTGAACGTCTGAGCGCTGCGCCTGTACCCCCATGGCGCCCGTGTGTGGTGACGGCCGGGTGACACCGGCATGTCAAAATCATGACTTCTTCGAGAACCTGTCATGACCAAAAAGAACCGCTCCAGCTTTGTGAAGCGCCACCTGGACGTGCTCCAACTGGGGGCATCCATTGTTTTCCTGCTGCTGGTGGGCCTGTACGCCTCGCTCACCGGCGCGAATGTGTCCGGTCTGTCCAACACCGCCATCTGGCTGCTCATCGTGGCGGCGGTGGTCGGTGGCTACATGGCCATGAACATCGGTGCCAACGACGTGGCCAACAACATGGGGCCGGCTGTGGGTTCCGGCGCCATGACCATGGGCTGGGCCATCCTGGTGGCCGGTGTGTTCGAGGTCATGGGCGCGATCGTCGCTGGCGGTGACGTGGTCGGCACCATCAAGGGTGCCATCATCGACCTCAAGCAGATCGAGGACGCCGCCCATTTCGCCTGGCTCATGTTCGCCGCACTGCTGGCTGGCGCGCTGTGGCTGCACCTGGCCACGGCCATCGGGGCGCCGGTGTCCACCACCCATTCCATCATCGGCGCTGTCATGGGGGCGGGCATTGCCGCGGGTGGCTGGGGTCTGGTCAACTGGGGCACCATCGGTTCCATTGTCATCAGCTGGGTGATCTCGCCCGTCTCGGGTGGCCTGATTGCCGCCGGCTTCCTCTACCTGATCAAGCGCAGCATCACCTACCGCAACGACATGACCGAGGCCGCCAGTCGCGTGGTGCCCTGGCTGATCGCTGCCATGTCCTGGGCTTTCGGTTCCTACATGCTGCTCAAGGGCATGGGGCAACTGGTCAAGGTGGCCTTCTGGCCGGCCATCCTGGCCGGCGCCGTGTTCGGGCTGGTGGGCTGGGCCCTGGTGCGCGGGCCCATCGCCCGGCAGGCGCAGCGGCAGGAGAACAGTAAGGACGGTGTCAACCGCCTGTTCGTCTGGCCCCTGGTCTGCTCGGCCGCGCTCCTGAGCTTTGCCCATGGCGCGAACGACGTGGCCAACGCGGTTGGCCCGCTGGCGGCCATTTACGAAGCGGTCAAGAGCGGTGCTGTGGCCACCAAGGCCGCCACGCCACTGTGGATCATGGTGCTCGGTGCTGCGGGTCTGGCCGCCGGTCTCGCGCTCTACGGTGCCAAGCTCATCCGCACCGTGGGCAAGGAGATCACCGAGCTCGACAACATGCGGGCTTACTCCATCGCCATGGCTGCAACGCTGACGGTGATCGTCGCCTCGCAGCTGGGCATGCCGGTCTCGACCACGCACATCTCCATCGGCGCCGTGTTCGGTGTGGGCTTCCTGCGCGAACTGCTGAAGGTGAACTACGCCAAGATGGAGGCCGTCGTGTTCGCCGGCCACCAGGGCGAGGATCGCGCCGAGGTCGAGGCCTATCTCAAGCGATTCGAGGCGGCCGAGGTGAGCGAGAAGAAACGCATGCTCGCCGACATGAAGAAGCGCGCCAAACAGCGCGAACTGGCCGACGGTGCCGTGCTCGCCAAGAACGAGCAGAAGGCCATGAAGAAGGCCTACAAGAAAGAAATCGTCAAGCGCTCGGCGGTGCTGCGCATCGTGGCCGCCTGGGTGGTGACCGTGCCGGCCACCGCCGTGCTGGCCGCGGTGCTTTACCACATCGTGGCCGCCATTCTGGGCTGATCGCCCCCGCCCTCCCGGTGGCGGGCGGTCCGCGAGCGTGCCCGGCGCGTTCTGAAGATGCCGTGGTCTTGATGTGGTCCAGGGTGCTGACGGAACTTGGGGGTTGTGGTGAATCCCGCGGGTTTTGTCGAAACCCTTCGGGTTTTCCCGCAAACGTGCCATAATGGCGGGCTGCGCAGGCAACTGCGCAGCTTTTTTGCATCTGCCTCACACACCAGACTCCCTCTCATACCACGCTGACAGGTCCGCTTGCCGAAACCGTCAGCCCCGTCCGGACCCGCTCCGGCACGGACGAAAAAGGGGTCCCTCGCTGCCGGTACCGAGCGCCTATGGGCGCAACAGCCTTTGCGTGACCGTTTGATGGTTGATGTTGTGTAACCACGAACGGATCAGGCGCACAGGCCCGGTGCCCGCCCCTATGGGGGCGACGCATGTCCTGCGCTTGTTTCGATCCCACGCGCACTGAGCGCAAGGACCAACATGAGCGACGAATTCGACGTGCGCGGCGACGCCACGACCCTTCCCATTTCCCTGGCCACCGAGGCCGACCTGCCTGAGACCCCTGTGGAAGCAGCGCCCGAGGCCTTTGCGGCACTCGGCCTGGCGCACGAGCTGGTGCGCGCCGTCGGCGACCTGGGTTACACCCAGCCGACCGCGGTGCAGTCCCAGGTGATTCCCAAGGCCATCCGCCAGGAACACGAGGCCGACGAGCGCTATGCCGACCTGATGGTGTCCAGCCAGACGGGCAGCGGCAAGACCGCAGCCTTCCTGCTGCCGGTGCTGCACACGCTGATCCAGCAGCAGGCCGCCAAGGCCGAAGCCGAGCGTCTGGCGTTCGAGCAAGCCACGGCCGAAGCACTGGCTGCAGGCAAGCCTGCTCCCAAGCGCCCCAAACGCAAGGACCCGACCAGCCCGCGCAACTTCAAGGCGGCCACGCCCGGTGCGCTGGTGCTGTGCCCCACGCGCGAACTCGCCCAGCAGGTGGCGCACGACGCCATCGATCTGGTGCGCCATTGCCGCGGCCTGCGCATTGCCAACGTGGTGGGCGGCATGCCCTACCAGGTACAGATCGCCAAGCTGCAGAACGCCGATCTGGTGGTGGCCACGCCCGGCCGCCTGCTCGACCTGCAGCGCTCGATGCAGATCAAGCTCGACCAGGTGCAGTTCCTGGTGGTCGACGAGGCCGACCGCATGCTCGACCTGGGCTTCAGCGACGACCTGGCCGAAATCAACCAGCTCACCGCCCAGCGCGACCAGACCATGATGTTCAGCGCCACCTTTGCGCCGCGCATCCAGCAACTGGCCCTGCGCGTGATGCACGAAGGCGGCAAGCACGTGCAGAAGGTGCAGATCGACACCCCGCAGGAA
>CAZRRW010000246.1:0-3162 GCA_964602505.1 uncultured Burkholderiaceae bacterium | reverse complement strand
GATGAAGAAGATGAAGGGCGGCGGCCTGATGAAGATGATGAAGCGCATGGGCGGCATGAAGGGCATGCCCGGCATGCCCAAGCTTTAGCCCCACCACCTGCGCCGCGCCGCCGACCACGCTTGCGGGCAACCGACGTTACCGCTGGTTGCCAGCGACACAGCTGCTCACAGTCCCTCACAGCCAGGCGTGCCTGTTATCGGTACGCTGTGTGTCATTACGCAACGGAGTTCGACATGCGTACCGACTGGCTCACGCCTTACCTGCTCAGCCCCCTTCAACCCCTGGTCGAGTGGGGCGCCGCGCAGGCGGGCCTGTGGGCGGCAGCTGCCGCCGCCCTGGCCACCCTGTTGTGGTGGGCACTGCGCCACGCCAGCCACAAAGAGCCGGCCGAGCCGCTGACCCTGGCGTGGTCGCCGCGCAGCGACCAGGCGCTCAGCAAGGCAGAGGTGGCCACCTACTTTCGCCTGCGAGAAGCGTTGCCTCAGCACATCATCCTGGCGCAGGTGCAGCTGTCGCGGTTTCTGAAGGTAAGCACCCGCCTGTCATACAGCGGCTGGATGCGCCGGGTAGGGGCCCGCTGTGTGGACTTTGTGGTGTGCGACGCGGCTGGCATGGTGGTGGCAGTGATCGAGCTGGAGCCCGAACCCATTGGCTCCACCATGGGGCCCAACGCGGCGCGGCGCAAGCACAAGGTGCTGAAGGCCGCCGAGATTCCGGTGATGTATTGGGACGCCACCCATCTGCCCACCGCCGCCCAGATCAGGGCCATGATGATGGCTGCCGAGTCGGGCCGAATGCTCAACCCCCTGGAGCCGACAGCCGCCCCGGTGGGCATGGCCCGTGGGGCATACCGCGACGTGCCCGCCCTGGCCCAGCGGGAAGACCGCTTTGGCCTGGTGGGGCGTCGTGGCTGACTGACGCCCTAGATTGGGGATTGGACTGGCGATTAGATTGGCGCTTGGGGCGCACTCAGGCCGCAGGCGGGGGCTTGCGAAGGAACTGGGGCACCTGGATGGCCGTCAGCAGGTCCTGCTCTTTGCCCGGCATTTGGGCACGAGCCAGCACAGAGGCCACTGGCGGCCGCTGTGGAGCCCTCTCCAAGGCTCGGTCGGCTCCTCGCTGAGACAGCAGGCCAGGGCGGGGCACCACTCCAACGGCGGCCGGAGTCTGAAGCCACGAGTCCTCCTTCAGCTCGCGTCGATCGGCAAGCGGAGAAGATCTGCGGGTTTCCGGCATGGGGGGCCAAAGGATAGGCGACAGCCAGGTCAGGATAGGCTCCCACTGCGCCCTGTCCTCCGCCGTCAGGTGTTCCGGCAGGTCAAACACGGTGAGCCCCTGCTCGATGCTGCGTACATACACCTGGGCCTCGCGCAGAGACCCCAGATACGCCAGGCCCTGGCTGGCCGCCCAGTTCGCCGTGACCTGGCCCGCCCGAGTGCGCGCATCAAGCCGCATGCCAACCGCCGCCAAGCGGCACTTGCCGGTGGTGATGCGCGGCAAGCCGCGCAACTCAAGCAGGCAGTCTTGCGCTGATTCGCGGTCAAACACGCTCGGCCCCACCGGCATGATCAGCGCGTCGGCACTCATCACCACCTTGGCCAGCTCCAGCCCGTGAATGCCACCGGGCGTGTCCAGCACCACGTGACTGACCCCAGGCGGTGCCCGCATGACGTTCTTCTGGTCAGCAACCCAGCCCACGATGGGCGGGCGCTGGGGCGGGCGGCGGCGCAGCCACGCGCGTGAACTCTGCTGGCGGTCGGTATCGCCCAGCATCACCGGCCAGCCCTTGACCGCACACCAGGCAGCAATGTGCGAAGCCAGTGTGCTCTTGCCACTGCCGCCCTTGCGGTTGACGACGGCGATCACTGGCATGACGCAGGGGCCTGAGACATGACGCTAAACATCGGTGCCTTGGCCTCAGGCAACCAGCGCGTCGCCCAGCACCACCTCGCCGCGAAGCGAATGGGGCAAGGCCGCAGTGATGGTCACGTCCACCAAGTGGCCAATCAGGCGGGGCGGGCCCTTGAAGTTGACGATGCGGTTGCACTCGGTGCGGCCCATCAGCTCGCTGGCGTCGCGCCGCGAGGGACCCTCCACCAGCAGGCGCTGCACCGTGCCCACGCGTGAGGCGCTGATGCGCTGCACGTTCTCCTCGATCCTGGCTTGCAGGGCCTGCAGGCGCTTGAGCTTGTCGACCTGGGGCGTGTCGTCGGCCAGCGCGGCGGCAGGGGTGCCAGGCCGCGGGCTGAAGACAAAGCTGAATGAGGCGTCAAAGCCTACGTCGTCCACCAGCTTCATCAGCGCGGCAAAGTCAGCCTCGGTTTCGCCAGGGAAGCCGACGATGAAGTCGCTGGACACCGAAATGCCCGGCCGCACCGCGCGCAGCTTGCGGATGGTGCTTTTGAACTGCAGCGCGGTGTAGCCGCGCTTCATGGCCATCAAGATGCGGTCAGCCCCGTGCTGCACTGGCAGGTGCACGTGGTTCACCAGTTGCGGCACCCGGGCGTAGACATCAATCAGGCGCTGCGAAAACTCGTTGGGGTGGCTGGTGGTGTAGCGAATGCGCTCAACCCCCGGGGTCTGCGCCACCTGCTCGATCAGGAAGGCAAAGTCCACCGTGTCGGCGTCATCCAGCGCGTCGGCCAGCACCCCGTGCGCCGCGCCCCGGCCCTGGCGGGCCCCGCGGTAGGCATTGACGTTCTGCCCGAGCAGGGTGATCTCTTTCACGCCCTGGCTGGCCAGGCTGGCCACCTCGGCCAGCACGTCGTCCAGCGGGCGGCTCACCTCCTCACCGCGGGTGTAGGGCACCACGCAGTAGCTGCAGTACTTGGAGCAGCCCTCCATGATGGAGACAAAGGCGGTGGCCCCCTCGCGGCGGGCGGGGGGCAGGTGGTCAAACTTCTCGATCTCGGGGAAGCTGATGTCCACCTGCGGGCGGTGCTCGGCCTGGCAGGCCTTCAGCATGGCGGGCAGGCGGTGCAGGGTCTGCGGGCCGAACACCACGTCCACATAGGGCGCGCGCTCGATGATGGCTTCGCCCTCCTGGCTGGCCACACAGCCGCCCACGCCAATCAGCACACCCTTGTCTTTCAGGTGCTTCACCCGCCCCAGGTCGGAGAACACCTTTTCCTGCGCCTTTTCGCGCACCGAGCAGGTGTTGA
>CAZRRW010000245.1:0-3172 GCA_964602505.1 uncultured Burkholderiaceae bacterium | reverse complement strand
GTATGCCCCGCCACCAGACTGGTCACGAGGTTGGTCTTGGTGATGGTGAGCCGTGTGGCGGGTGACACCGACGCCGTGACCGTGATCCGGTTGTTGGCGGAGTCGGTGTCGCTGGTGCCTGCCAGCGCGGCCACAGTCAGGGTGTTGACGATCGGGGTCGTGGCCACCAGCGTGCTGGTGGCGCGCCCCTGCACTGTCACGGTGCAGGTGCTGCCCGCCAGCGCGTTGGTGACGGTGCCGGTGATGATGGTTCGACCCGCCACCACCTGGGTGGCTGTGGTGCAACTGCCCCCACCCGTGTGGACGGCCGTGACCGCCAGCACGGGTGTGATTTGTGTAGGCAAGGTGTCGGTGAACGCGGCGGAGCCTGTCCCTCCAGTGGCCGAGTTGACGATGTTCAATTCATACACCACCGGCTGGGCTGCGCCAAAGGTCACGCTGGCCGCCGTGAGCACGCCGGTGGGCGTGGCCTGCAGCTTGAGCACGCTGAAGTCTGTGCCCACCTTGAAGGTGGCGGTGACGGCCAGTGTGTTGGTGCCCGCCGTCGTGGTGAGGCTGCCCGAGGGAATGGTGTTGGTGAGTGCTGTGGTGGAGGTGACACCTGCCACGGAGATCGAGAAGGTACAACTGCTGCCAGTGGGCCCCCCGGGTATTCGTCCACCGGCGGCAAAGGTCACGCTGGTGGAGCCAGCGGGGGCCGAGATGACGCCAATGCACCCGGTGCTTGTGACCAGGTTGGGTACCGAGGCAATGGTCATGCCCGCCGGGAACACATCACTGAAGTTGACTGGCAGGAAGATGGACGCCCAGTTGGGGTTCGTGATGGTGACGCTCAGCGTGGCCGTGCCGCCTACGCCGGGTTGATAGCCGGGGTTGATGGTCTTGCTGACCGTCGGGGGCGCGGGCGCATTGGGGCAGTTGCCAATGTCTGAGATGCCCAAGCCCACGTTGTCCACCGGCACCTGGCTGTTGCTCACCCCGGAGTTGAACGAATACAGAAACTGCCCCGCAGTTGTCCCGCCGAAGTAGTTGGTGTTGTTGCTCGGGTTGACGCCCACCCCCGCCACGGTAATCGCGCCAGGGTTGTAGGTCACACTTGCCGAGGCAATGGCACTGGTGATGGACCCGGCGGTAATCGTGATGGCCACTGGGTACAGCGCCACCGGGTCGGTGTTGGTCATGACCCACAGCTGCCCCCCGGCGTCCAGGAACAGGTCACCACTGCCGCCAGAGGCGGGGATGCCGCCGCCTGAGTAAGTCACTGTCTGCCAGCGTACGCTGGTGGTCGGGCCGGATTTGTTGATCAGACCGAGCCAGTACGGTGTGCCCGGTGTCCCGCCACCGGCCATGTAGATGAGGTTGCCACTGGCATCCACCGTTGCCCCGATGATGTTGGAGTTGCCAGCAGGGGGCGACGCACTCAATGTGCCTACGGTGGCCGTTGTCAGGTTGTTGGGGTTGATTGAGAAGGTGGTCGAAATGCGGTCGAAGTAAAACAGCCGTGGGTTGGTAGGATCGTTGTCTCCCGCCAAGGCATTCGGACCGTTAGCAGCATTGCCGGTAACGACCAGGGTGGTGCTCGTCCACTTGGTTGCCAGGGCTGCACTGTTGTTGAAGAAAGCCAAGCGGCCTGTGCCGCCCGTAACGTTGTAGAGCCCCCACATCGCCGTGCAGGCCGACTGCGCACTGGCCACCCCAGGCAGGGCCATGAGGACGAAAGCCGCCACCGCCAGCCAGAGCTGGACGGTTCGGAAGGGCCAATCGACGAAGCGCCGCATGAAATGACTACGAACCTATTAGTCGAAGACGCTGAAGTGTAAGGGTTCGCAACAGCTTATCAGAGCCCAACCGCCATGCAGCCAGGCCCTGTTGCGTGTGCGCGTCAGGCAAACACGCCCGCCTGTTCACCCATGCGGGCCGACACTTCGCCCAGGTGGTGCAGGGTGTCGCCAAACTGCATCTCCATGGCGGTGAGCTTGCGGAAGTAGTGGCTGATGATGTATTCGTCGGTGCAGCCAATGCCGCCATGCATCTGCACCGCCTCTTGCGCCACCTGGCGCATGCTGCGGCCTAGCTGCACCTTGGCGCGGGCCATGGCCATGCGGCGCTCGTCGGCCGGGGCGCCCAGCTTCAGCGCGGCGTAATAGCTCATGCTGCGGGCCAGCTCCAGCTGCATCTTCACGTCGGCAAAGCGGTGGCGCAGGGCCTGAAAGCTGGCAATCGTCACGCCAAACTGCTTGCGGGTGTTGAGGTATTCGCCGGTGATGGCGACTGCCCGGTCCATCACGCCCACCGCCTCGGCGCACAGGCCGGCCACGCCAATGTCCACGGCCAGGTCCAGCGCGGCGGCGCCGTCGGTGGTGACCAGGTGCGCCGCGGCATTGGCAAAGTTGACGTGCGCCAGCTGCGCACCGCACCACCCGGTGTGGGCAGCGGCCTGCACACCGGCGGCCTGCCGCTCCACCAGAAACAGGGCGACCTTGCCGTCCAGCTGGGCGGGCACCAGATAAGCCGCTGCCGCGCCGCCCGCAGGCACCGCAATCTTGGTGCCGCTGAGGGCAAAGCCGCTGCCCTGGGCCGTGGCCTTGGCCTCGCAGTGCGCCAGGTTGTAGCGGCCCTTGCGTTCCACATGGGCCAGGCTCACGATGGCCTCGCCGCTCGCCATCTTGGGCAGCCAGGCAGCCTTCAGGGCGGCGGGGCCGAAGGCCTCGATCACCGGGCCGCTGATGAAGGCCTGCAGCACCGGCTCGAGCACGATGCCGCGGCCCAGCTCTTCCATCACCACCATGCATTCCACCGGGCCAAAGCCCATGCCACCGCCATCGGCGCTGATGGCAATGCCTGGCAGGCCCAGTTCGCTCAGCTCGGCCCAGGCCTCGGCCGAAAAGCCCCCGGCCTTCTCGGTGGCGCGGCGGCGCTCGAAGCCATAGCCCTTTTCCACAAAGCGCGCCACGGCGTCGCGCAGTTGTTGCTGTTCGTCGGTGAAGTCGAAGTCCATGTTCCTGCCCCTCAGCCCAGCACGGTTTGAGCCACGATGTTGCGCTGCACTTCGTTGCTGCCACCGTAGATGGTGGTCTTGCGCATGTTGAAAAAGGTTCCCGCCAGCGGGGCAGTGTGGGCGTAGGCGGCTTGCCAGCCGCCAGCCGCCGCGTTGGCGGCCGCTTCGGCGGCA
>CAZRRW010000244.1:0-3220 GCA_964602505.1 uncultured Burkholderiaceae bacterium | reverse complement strand
GGCCGACTAAGCCGCCCTCCCCCCGCACCAAACCTTGACGCGCGTCAAGGTGGCCGCAGCCCCCGGCTGGAAGATGAAGCCACAGGACGTTTCATCAGCAACAAGGAGGACGCCATGAACACACACCTGACCACCGGCCAGAAGGCCCTGATTGAGGCCGAGCTGGACCAGGAGTCCCACGCGTTGGCTGATGTGCGCGACGCACTGATGCGCCTGGGCGCTGGTGAGTACGGCGTGTGCGCCGAATGCGGTGCCGAATTTGCCATGGACCGCCTGCATGCCCTGCCCACCGCCATTCGGTGTGTGGAGTGCGAGACGCGCCACGAGCACCTGGCCCGCGGCCAGCGCCGCGGCAAAGTGCACCGCGCCCACTGACCCTGCCCCCCCGCCGCCCGCAGCGCTGGGCTGGCGGCTGAATGCGTGGGCGCGACCAAGCGGCGTCATACAATGTCATACACATTGTATGGAGCCCGCCATGACCGTGTTGACCCTGCGCATTGACGACAAGATGGACGCCGCGCTGAACGAATGGGCGCAGAAAAGCGGGCGCACCAAGAGCGACCTGGCCCGCGACGCCTTGCGTGCCCAGCTGTTTGCCCTGTGGCTGGAGGGCGTGCGGCAAGAGCTGGTGCCCGCAACGCAGGCTGCGGGGGTGCTGACCGACGAGGACGTGTTTGACATGGTGTCGTGATTGGCGGCCCATGCGCTTGTTCATTGACACCAACGTTTGGATATCGGCATTCGCCAGCCAAGGCATCTGCGCCGAGTTGCTGCGCCTGCTGCAAAAGCTAGCCAGCGACACCACGGCCCAAACCAACCACCTTGTCGAAAAGCTTGAGGTTTGTTTGAGCCGGCGTGTGCTTGGTGAATTGGAGCGACACTTGCCGCGCTTCAAAGCCACGGCCGCTCGCGTCGGCGATGTATTGACCAAGCTACCAGAGCAGTTCACCGTGCTTGATGCGGCCACCCAACTGCCCGCCAGCGTGGCCAAGTTCATTGACCCCGACGACCGCTGGATACTGGCCGACGCTGTCGCCGGGCGCTGCGAATATTTCGTGACTGGCGACCGGGAAGTCTTGGGCCTTTACGCGGTAGAAACCTGCCGTGTGGTGACCCCGCGTGAAGTGATGTTGTGGCTGCGCACTGGCCAACCGATACCGCGTTTTGAGGCGCACGAAGAGCGTGCTGCCTATGTGGTGCGGCGCATCCGTGAAGCCCGCTTGTTAGAACCCAGTTGACCGAGAACCTGCCTTTTGTGATGACCGACCACACCAACGCCCCCGCCGCCGCCAGCAACTCCGGCTCCAACTTCCTGCGCCAGATCATCGAGCGCGACCTGGCCGCGGGCACGCACCAAACAGTCGTCACCCGCTTTCCGCCAGAGCCCAATGGCTACCTGCATGTGGGCCACGCCAAAAGCATTTGCCTGAACTTTGGGCTGGCGCGCGACTACGGCGGGCGCTGCCACCTGCGCTTTGACGACACCAACCCCGAGAAGGAAGAACAGGAATACGTGGACGCCATCGTCGACGCGGTGCGTTGGCTGGGCTTTGACTGGGTGGAAGCTGGCAAAGAGCACAAATACTTTGCCAGCAACTACTTTGACTTCATGTACCGCGCGGCAGAGTACCTGGTGGAAACCGGCCACGCCTATGTGGACGAGCAAACGCCTGAGCAAATGCGCGCCAACCGCGGCGACTTTGGCAAACCCGGGGTAGACAGCCCTTTCCGCAGCCGCACCCCGGCCGAAAACCTGGCGCGCTTTAGGCAGATGCGCGCGGGCGAGCTGCCCGACGGCGCGGCCGTGCTGCGCGCCAAGATTGACATGGCCTCGCCCAACATCAACCTGCGAGACCCGGCGCTCTACCGCATCAAACGCGCCACCCACCACAACACGGGCGATGCCTGGTGCATCTACCCCATGTACACCTTTGCGCACCCGATTGAAGACGCCATTGAGCGCATTACCCACAGCATTTGCACCCTGGAGTTTGAAGACCAGCGCCCGTTTTATGACTGGCTGCTAGACCGCCTGCGCGAAGGCGGCCTGATTGAAGCGCCCCAACCGCGCCAGTATGAATTTGCCCGCCTGAACCTGACCTATGTGGTCACCAGCAAGCGCAAGCTCAAGCAGCTGGTAGACGACAGGCATGTAAACGGCTGGGACGACCCGCGCCTGCCCACCATTGCCGGGCTGCGGCGGCGCGGCTACACGCCCGAGGCCCTGCAACTGTTTGCCGAGCGCATTGGCGTGAGCAAGGCCGACAGTTGGATTGACTACAGCACGCTAGAGATTGCCCTGCGCGACAGCCTGGAGCACACCGCCCACCGCGGCATGGCGGTGCTGACCCCCTTGAAACTGGTGCTCACCAACTGGGGCGAGGTGTTTGGCAGCGATGAGTACACGGAAGACTGCACCCAGCCCGCCCTGCCCCACAGCGCCGTGCCCGAAGGGCAAACGCCGCCGCCCGACCGCGTGTTCAAGATTGGCCGCGAGGTGTGGATTGAGCGTGAAGACTTTGAAGAAGTGCCGCCCAAGGGCTACAAGCGGCTGTTTCCGGGCAACGTGGTGCGCCTGAAGGGCGGCTATGTCATTGAATGCACCGGCTGCGCCAAAGATGCGGCGGGCAACGTGACGGAAGTGCACGCCAAGGTGCTGCCCGGCACCAAAAGCGGCACCCCGGGCGCAGACAGCGTGAAGGCCAAGGCTGCCATCACCTGGGTGGCCGCGGCCGACGGCGAAGGCGGTGGAGTTAAGGCCGAAGTGCGGCTTTACGACCGGCTGTTTACCGTGCCCCACCCCGGCGCGGGCGACAACGATTTCCTGAAAGAGATCAACCCCAACAGCCTCACCGTGGTGCAGGGCATCGTGGAGCCATCACTGGCCGCCGCGCAGCCTGGGCAACACTTTCAGTTTGAACGCCACGGCTACTTTGTGGCCGACCGCTTGGACCACGGGGCGAACACCAAGGTGGTGTTCAACCGGGTGACGGGGTTGAAGGACACTTGGAGCCGAGCATAGGTTGACGCTCGCACGAATAGGACATTTCGATGAACGCTCCCGAGTTTGTTCCCCAGCCTGATTTGAGCAACTGGCTCCCTGCGGGCTTGGCAACAGCCGAAAGCGATCAGACGCTCATTCCGCGCATCGCTAAAGACGCCAAGCTAAGGAAGGTCTGCACAAACGCTGTTTTGCGTGAGTGTGCGGCGTGAATTGAGT
>CAZRRW010000243.1:0-3241 GCA_964602505.1 uncultured Burkholderiaceae bacterium | reverse complement strand
GCGAACCTCATCACCTGCCAGACCGGGAAGTTCCAGGGCATGACGGCCAGCACCAGGCCGATCGGCTCGTAACTCACCCAGGCATCCACCCCATCGATGGCCACGGGTTCGTCGCCCAGCAGGCGGACTGCGTGGTCGGCGTAGTACAGCGCGGTAACGGCGGATTTCTCCAGCTCACCGGCGGCTTCGGCCAGCGGTTTGCCCATCTCGGCGGTGATGAGTCGCGCGAAGGCATCCTTCTGCGCACGCAGCTCGGCGGCCAGCTGGCGCACGGCCTGCACACGGGTGGCCAGCGGCTCGCGCCCCCAGGCCAGCGCCGCAGCGTGTCCCTGCGCGACGGCCTGCCCGATCTGCTCTGCGCTGAACGCCGGGTAGGTCTGCAGCGGCGCGCCGGTGGCGGGGTTGATGGTGGTGATGGTGGCGGTCATGCGGGCATCCCTCAGAGTGCGCGCACGACTTCGGCACCGAAGGCCTTGCAGCCCAGCGTACCGCCGAGATCGGCCGTACGGGTGGCCGGGTTCTCCAGCACCTGGTCCACCGCACGCTCGATGGCGGCGGCGGCGCCGGTGAAAGCGGCCTTGCCATGGCGCTCGCCCAGCCACTGCAGCAGCATGGCCACCGACAGGATCATGGACACCGGGTTGGCCTTGTCCTGGCCCTGGATGTCGGGGGCCGAGCCGTGTTGCGCCTGGGCGCAGCACAGGCTGTTGCCGGCCATCATGGAGCCGGCCAGACCCAGGCTGCCCGAGAGTTCGGACGCCAGGTCGGACAGGATGTCGCCATAGAAGTTCTCGGCCACCAGCACGTCGAAGCGCTCGGGGTTCTTCACCAGCCAGGCGGTGGAGGCATCGACCAGCAGGTCGTTGAGCTCGACCTCGGGGAAGTCCTTGGCCACCTTGTTCACGCATTCAAGGAAGAGCCCGTCGCTCATGTGGAAACTGTTGGCCTTGTGGATGGCCGTCACCTTCTTGCGGCGTTTCATTGCCAGCTCGAACGCGCGGCGCGCGATGCGCTCGCTGGCGTGGCGAGTGATCTTGCGAACTGCCAGTGCGATGTCGGGCGTGGGCATCATCTCGCCCCAGCCGCGCGCCATGTTGCGGTCCACATAGAAGCCCTCGGTGGCTTCGCGCATGATCACCAGGTCCATCTGTTTGCCGGCCTTCATGTTCGACGGCAAGAAGCTGCGGGTGCGCGCCGGGCGCACGTTGGCGTAGAGGTCCAGTTGCACGCGCACAGCGGCCGAAATGTTGCGACCGCCCTTCTCGGGCGCGGGGTAGTCGGCGTGCGACTGCGTGCCCAGCACGATGCCGTCGCAGGTGCGTGCCTTGGTCAGGACGTCCTCGCGCAGTGTGGTGCCGTGCTTTTCGAGCGAGACAAAGCCGATGTCTTCATAGTCGTAGCTCAGGCCAAGCCCGAACTTGGCGTCGGCCGCCTTCAGGACGTTGACCGCTTCGGCGACGATTTCAGGGCCGATGCCGTCGCCGGGGAGGACCAGGAGTTTCATGTGAATGCTTTCGAGAGAGTTTGAAAACAGGTGGGAAGCGATCAATCAAGCTTGATGTTCGCGTCCTTGATGACCTTGCCCCAGCGCGCCGACTGCGCCTGGATGAAGCTGCCCATCTGGGCTGGCGTGCCGCCCACGGGCAGCGCGCCGATGTCGTCGAGCTTGGCAATCACGGACGGCTCCTTGAGCACCGCGTTGACTTCGGTGTTGAGCCACTGGATGGCGTCGGCCGGGGTGCCTACCGGCGCCACGAAACCGTACCAGGCCGGCACGTCGAAGTCCTTCATGCCCTGCTCGGCAAAGGTGGGCACATCGGGCAGATCGTTCAAGCGCTTGGCCGACGCCACGCCGAGTGCACGCACACGACCACCCTTGATGTGGCCCAGCGCCGAGGTGGCGGTGTCGAACATCAGGTCCACGCGCCCACCGATCAGGTCGGTCATCGCCGGGGCGCTGCCCTTGTAGGGGATGTGCAGCATGAAGGTCTTGGTCTGCTGCTTGAACAGCTCGGCGGCCAGATGCACCGAGGTGCCCGAGCCGCCCGATCCGTAGTTGAGCTGGCCCGGTTTGGCCTTGGCCATGGCGACCACGCCGGGCACGTCCTTGACCGGCGATGTAGCCGGCACGATCAGCACCGTGGGCGCGTTGGCAATGTGCACGACCGGAGCAAAGTCCTTCTCGGCGCTGTAGCGCAGGTTGGGGTAGAGGTAGGGGTTGACCGGCAGGGTGAACTGGCCGAGCAACACGGTGTAGCCGTCGGGCTTGGCCTTGGCGGCGGCTTCGTTGCCAATGTTGGTGCCACCACCGCCGCGGTTTTCGACAATGAACGTCTTGCCAGTTCGCTCGGTGAGCTTTGTGGTGATCATGCGGGCCACGTTGTCGCTGCCGCCGCCGGGGGCAAACGGCACGATGACGGTGATGGGCTTGGCGGGATACGCCTGCGCCAGTGCCAGCGAAGGGAGCGACAGCGCCAGCGGGGCCAGCAACCCCAGGGTGGAAAGCTTGCGACGGTTCATGGTTGTCTCCAAAGTTTGGTGTGTACAGGGTCAGAAGGGGTGCAGCACGGTCTGCGTGTGCTCCACCCGCGGCGGTTGGGCAAGACAGTGCGCGACCAGCTCGCGCCAGCGCTGGAAGTCATCGGATTCACGGAAATGCACCATGTGGTCTTCCACCGTGTCCCAGTCCACTAGCAGGCGGTAGGACTGCGGGTTTTCTATGCCGCGCTGCAGCGCCAGACCACGGCACCCCTGGGCACGCTGGAACAGCGGTGCCGCGGTACGCACGCCCTGCTCGAAGGCTTCTTCGCCGCCGGGCTTCAAGTCGATATGGGCAATCTCCTGAATCACTTCTTGTGCTCCGCCGAGACGAAGTTGGTCTGGCCGGTTTCGGTCAGTGTCCGGGTGGCATCGAGCCGCGCGTAGATCCAGAGGATCTTCATGGGCTGGGTGTCTGAGAGGTTGCGGAAGCGGTGCGAGAGGTTGGCAGGCAGCCAGGTTGTGTCCAGCGGTTGCAGGCGCACCGGCTCTTCGCCTTCCACGTCCAGCATCGCGTCGCCTTCGAGCAGCATCACGCTCTCTTCACAGTTGTGGCTGTGGAACGGGATCTGGGTGCCCGGCGCGAAGCTGGTGATGCCGTTGATGAAGGCCTGGGCGCCCACCGAAGGACCGACCAGCGGAATGGTGCTGGCACCGCCGCCGCGGTCGTGGCTCTTGATTTGCGACGGGCGCAGGACGGCGG
>CAZRRW010000242.1:0-3253 GCA_964602505.1 uncultured Burkholderiaceae bacterium | reverse complement strand
TGTGCCGTATGAAGGAATCGATATCCGGTTGGCTTTACCGCTGGCGGCTTGAGGCAGACCGCTTGTCTGCCTTCATCATGAAAACAACCGGTAATCAGGGATGAATCAGAACGAAGCCTTCTCCCGCGTCCTCATCGACGCGCAGCTTGCCGATCAGGGTTGGAATACCCAAGACACAAACAGCGTCCGCTACGAAGTGGTGCTGGAGGACGGCACGCGCGCCGACTATGTCCTCTGTGATCGTCATGGCCGTTCCCTGGCGGTCATCGAGGCCAAGCGCTTCTCCGTCAACCCCGCCGACGCCGCCGAGCAGGCGAAGAACTACGCCTGCCAGCTCAATGTGCCTTATATCTTCCTCGCCAACGGCCAGGAGATACGCTTCTGGGAATGGCAGCGCGAGGCCTACCCCCGTCCGGTCAAGACCTTCTTCAAGCAGGACGACCTCGAACGCCGGGCCGCCACCGCCCAGGTCAAGCGCGAATTGCTCGATGTCCCCATCGATACCCGCATTGCCGGCCGCGACTATCAGGCCGCCTGCATTGACACCCTCTGCACGGAGATAGGCCAGGGCCGCCGCAAGCTGCTGGTGGAGATGGCCACCGGCACCGGCAAGACCCGCACCGCCGCCGCCCTCATCAAGCGCCTGTTCCAGGCCAACGCCATCACTCGCGTGTTGTTCCTGGTGGACCGCATCCCGCTGGCCAAGCAGACCGAGGACGCCTTTGCCGAGCACCTGCCCGACTACCCAGCCTATGTGCTGCGCGCCGGCCGCCGCTTCCAGGACGAGAAGCTCATCACCATCACCACGCTGCAAAGCATGGTGAACATCTACAGCGAGTATTCCTCGGGCTACTTCGACCTGGTGATCAGCGACGAATGCCACCGCAGCAACTACGGCAAGTGGAGCGGCGTACTCAAGCACTTCGACGGCGTGCAGATCGGCCTCACCGCCACTCCCTGCGTCGCCAATCTGGACGACTTCAACGCCGACGAGGAGGACAAGCTCTTCGTCCGCGACACCCTGCGCTTCTTCGCGGTGGACAAGCCCACCTTCTCCTACAAGCTCAAGGACGCCATCGCCGACGGCTACCTGGTGCCCTACCAGATTTACAAGGCCAAGACCGTGAAGACGGCGGCCGAGGGCGGCTTCGAGGTCAAGAAGGACGAGCTCGACTGGACGGCCATGGATGCCAGCACCCGCGCCGAGTTCGAGCAGCTGTTCAAGGACAGCGACACCATCATCGTCGATCCCAGCGCCTTGGAGCGTCGCTTCACCATCCCCGAACGCAACCTGGCCATCGTGCGGGAGTTCCGCCAGGTGTTGGAGAGCGGCTACCTCGACCACAAGGGCGTGCTCAGGAAGCCGCTGTTGGGCAAGACCATCATCTTCGCCGTGTCCAAGCGCTACGCCGCCACCCTGGCCGAGCTGCTGGATGCCGAGTTCGCCGATAAGAAGCCCTCCCCCGAGGTGCGCTACGCCGACTATGTCGTGTCCGGCCTCGGCCCGGACGACACCGTGGACGGCATGACCAAGATCAAGCGCTTCAAGAAGGAGGCGTTCCCGCAGATTCTCGTGTCGGTGAACATGCTCGACACCGGCTTCGACTGCCCCGAGGTGGTGAACCTGGTCTTCGCCCGCTTCACCAAGTCCGCCATCCTCTACCAGCAGATGCGTGGGCGGGGCACCCGCAAGGCCGACAAGAAGCCGCTGTTCACCATGTTCGACTTCGTCGGCGTGGCCGACTACCACGGCGACGATGAGGACTTCGCCGAGGGTGGCGTCCTGAAGGAGCCGCCCAAGAAGAAGAAATACGAGCCACGCCGCCTGCTGGCCCTGGACATCAATGACCACATCGATCCCACCACCCGCGAGTGGATCACGGTGGATGAGAACGGCAACATGGTTTTCCCCGAGGCCAGCGAGCAGAAGGCCGCCGAGTTGGGTGCCCGCTTCGAAGCCTGGCTACTGGAACAGACCGACCTGACGCCCGAGCGGGAACGCTGGCTTCGCCTGCTGGGCAGCCAGATACGCGCCAACGCCGACACTCTGGACGAAGTGATGCCCGAGCACTTCGCCTACTTCCACACCTTCTCCCAGATGGGCGGCCTCAACGAGGCCCGCCGCGTCTTCGGCGGCGCCGGCCCGCTAGAGAGTCTTCTGGAATCGCTCAATGCATGGGTCTTTACTGCCGAGCTGGGCAACAGTCCTCCTCCTGCCGCGTCCGACTCCCGATTTTCTTCTTGATATTGCTATGAAGCTTGTTTATATTTGGGGCGTCGCTGCTCGCAATCCCTATGGTAATTGGATGCGGCAGCCTATTACAGGCCCCGAAAGGGGCCTTATCCTTTTCTAGCCCAGAAAGGAGAGCTTATGGATCGCTTCGCCATCTTTGTCGACGCTGGATACTTCTTTGCTGCCGGCGCCTACGCGGTTACCTCAGCCAACACCCCTCGTCGCAACATCAACCTGGCTTCCGCCGAGACCACCGTCCAAGAGCTCTGCGAGCGGGCAAGGAAACAGTCTTCCACACCAGCGTTGCTTCGCGTCTATTGGTATGACGCCATGATGGGGCCGCGCCCATCGATGGAACAGTCCACGCTTGCTCACCTGGCGGGGGTCAAGCTCAGGCTGGGGTCGTTGAACAACGCTGGCGAACAGAAGGGGGTGGATTCCCTCATCGTGACGGATTTGATCGAGTTGGCGCGCAACAGAGCGATTTCGGATGCGATTTTGATTTCTGGCGATGAGGACCTGCGGATCGCAGTTCAGCTGGCTCAAACCTTTGGGGTGCGAGTCCATATATTAGCGGTAGGTGATGCCGATAAGAATGTCAGCCCGGCGCTCAAGATGGAGGCAGACTCCCTTGATGCCCTGGATGCGACATGGCTGAAGGGCCATTTGAGTATTACGGGTGCGACAGCCGCAGCTGCCCCTGCACAACAACCAGCCAGTGCCCCAATCCACACATCAATAGAAGACGCCGCGCGTGCGGTCAGCACTGAGTTGTTGGAAGAAGCCGACGAGCAGGCTGTAGCAAGCCTTGCAGCCCATCTCAAGACAAGCACAACCATCCCACCTGAGTTTGACCGAAAGCTGATCGCCAAGACAGCCAAGGCGGTCAATCGCAAACTCACCTCGGATGAGATGCGGAAGATCCGTGGGCAGTTCGTCACGACCTTACGGGCTCGAACTCAGAATAAATAGATCGCGCTGGTAGAGGCGCAGCTCTCATCGTGTAGGGAGGAAATTGGA
>CAZRRW010000241.1:0-3319 GCA_964602505.1 uncultured Burkholderiaceae bacterium | reverse complement strand
TCGAACGCCGCGCGCGGCTACTCCACCCTTGGGCAGGCCGAGAAGGCCTTCGAGCTGCTCGACAAGGCCAAGAAGATCTCGCCCGACGGCGCGAGCATCCGCTCCCTGGAGATCGTGCTGCTGGCCCGAGCGGGGCGGATGGACGAAGCCGCCAAGCGTGCCCAACAGGCGTTCACCGACGGGCGCGCCGATTTCGATGCAGCACAGGCGGCCATCGTGGTGGGACGCACCCTGCAGGACTGGGCGCTGGTGCGCCAGGCCCTGGAGTGGCGCACCCAGGGCGCGACCCAGCTGAATGCCGACACCTTCATGCAGCAGGCTGAACTGGCCTGGAACCTGGACAAGGACCTGGAAGGCGCGGTCAAGCTGTATCGCAAGGCCATGCAGGCCGCCACGCCCCAGCAGCGCCAGACCTTTGCTCAGTTCGTGCCGGAGCCCGTGCGCGCACGGGTCATGGACGGGTTTTGAAGCGGTAGTCCTGGCGGCGATGCCCGGGCCGCCCCGGGAGGTGTTGCCACTCGCTGGCCTGCCAGGCCAGGCCACCGTCCGCCAGGTCGGCAACGATCGCCGTAGAAGCGCGGGTGCCGTACAGCCGATCGGCAGGCGCTTGGGGGTCAGGCTCGATGAACACCGCCGATAGGGCCCGCTCCCGCGCGGCGTCCAGGCCCGTACGCGGCAGTTCATGCGTCTCGGCGGGCCGACTGTCCAGCAGGGCTGGCAGTGCGCCGGGCAGATCCGCCGCCTCCTGCAGGGCCTGCATCAGCCGGCGGGTCTTGGGCCAGGGCTCGTTGAGCAGGCCGTTGGACAGCCCATGCAGGCCCGCTGGGACTGGCGCCACCCGGACGGCATGGCCGTCACCGTGCACCCACCACGCGGCCCCCTGAACCAGGTCGATGCCGATCAGGTTGAAAGGGGCGAAGTCGGCCGCGTCCAGGCCATGAGCCCATGGCTCTGGTGAGGCGGCCTGCAGCCAGGCCAAGGGCAGCAAGCCTCTGGAACGCGGGCGCGGCGGCTCGGCCAGGCCTCGCCGAAAGTTGGTGAGCAAGGCGACACGGCCTTTGCCCGAGATGGCCAGCCAGGTGCCACCCGCCTGCTCATCGCGCCCGCTGAGCACCGGCTGCTGCGCATGCTGCCACCAGGCCATGCCCGTGGTGGGCCGGGCGAAGAACTCGTCGCGGTTGCTGATGAGCCGAAGCGGACGGGGCGTGCCCGGTTGCCAGTCGAACGCGGCCACGCACATGCTGAAGTCCCGGTGAGGCGGCGCTGCGTCTTTGCCGGGTCAGTCCTGCGGCGGAATCTCGTACGGCAGGGCAAACAGTGTAGCCGCAGGGCCGTCGGGGCTGCCGACATGCCAGGAGGCGTCGGCTGCTGCCAGCAGGGCCACCTTGAGTTCAGCCACCGCGTCATGGCCGAGCCCCCAGGGCGCAGGGCAGGGGGCAGCCATGGCCACCTGCCCGCCGGGCTGGGCCGGGTCGGCGCTGCAGAACAGATCCTGGCCAGGCAGGAGGGGGGCGTCGCTGTGCACCCCGTGGGCACGGCGCTTGAGGGTGCCGCGGTACTGGCTGCGGGCCACCACCTCCTGGCCGGGATAGCAGCCCTTCTTGAAGTTCACGCCACCCACCGCCTCGAAATTGAGCATCTGCGGCACAAAGGCATCGGCCACCGCTGCATCCACCCAGGCCAGGCCGCTGCGCACCTCCAGCCAGCGCCAGGCGGCCAGCGCTGCGGCGTGCTCTGCAGGGGCCAGGGGCATCAGCACCAGGCTGCGCGCCACGCCCTCAACGGCAGGCCAGGTGACCTGCCAGTGGCCGTCGCCAGTGCGGGCAACCGGCCAGGGCGCGGCGGCGGCCACGCCTAGCCCTGTGGGCTCGCCGAGTTGCCCGCAGACCCACCAGTCGGCGGCCAGGCTGAGTTTGGCCTTGGCCCGCAGCACAAACATGGACAAGCGCTTGACCAGGGCCTCGGCGCCGCTGCGCGGCGTGATGAGCAGCACCTCGTCGGCCTGGGGGCGAAGCACCACACAGCTGGCCAGCAGACGCCCCTTGACCGAGCAATAGCCGGCAAGGCGGGCTTCGTCAGGCCCCAGGGAGCTGACATCCTGGGTCAGCTGGTTGTGCAGGAAGCTGGCGGCGTCATCGCCCGCCGCGCGGATCACGCACAGGTGGGGCAGGGCAGTGGTGCGGGGCAGCGGCAGGGCGGGGTTGGTCAGCATGGGCAAATTATCATTTCCGGATGCGTTCAGGCGGGTGGGCAGCGCGGTTGATGAAGGCGTCGCTGGGGCTGGCCCTGGTGCTGGCCTTGGTGGGCGCGAGTGCCGCGCTGGTGGCGTGGACCTGGCTGGACAGGCCCCTGAGCCTCCGGGATGCCCCTGTCGAGCTGGACATCGAGCCGGGCACGTCGCCCCGCGCGGTGGTCAACCGGGCCGTCCAGGCTGGTGTTGACACCGACCCGAGATGGCTGTGGTGGTGGTTCCGGCTGTCGGGGCAGGCGCGGCAGATCAAGGCGGGCAGCTACGAGCTCACGCCTGGAGTCACGCCACGCGGGCTGCTGGCGCTGTTGACGCGCGGCGATGTGAGCCAGTCCACGGTGACGCTCGTCGAGGGCTGGACGCTCAGGCAGATCCGCGCCGCCCTGGCCCGTGCCGAGGGCCTGAAGCCCGAGTCGGCCAGCCTGACCGACCAGCAGTTGATGCTGACCCTGGGGGCCGACGCGGCCACCGCAGCCGAGGGGCAGTTCTTCCCCGACACCTATGCCTATGCCAAGGGCGGTAGCGACCTGGCGGTGCTGCGCCGCGCCCACCGGGCCATGCAGAAGCAGTTGGCGGCCGCATGGGCACAGCGCGCGCCCGACAGCGTGCTGCAGTCGCCGCAGCAGGCGCTGATCCTGGCCTCCATCGTTGAGAAGGAGACGGGCGCTCCCGAAGACCGCGGGCTGATCTCGGGGGTGTTTCACAACCGCCTGCGCATCGACATGCCACTGCAGACTGACCCGACGGTCATCTATGGCCTGGGCGAGGGGTTCGACGGCAACCTGAGGCGTGTGGACCTGCGCACCGACACCCCCTTCAACACCTACACCCGCAAGGGCCTGCCCCCCACGCCCATTGCCAGCCCGGGCAAGGCGTCGCTGCTGGCAGCGGTGCGGCCCACGCCCACCCAGGCCCTGTATTTCGTGGCCAGGGGCGACGGCACGAGCCAGTTCTCCCGGACGCTGGACGAGCACAATCGTGCGGTGGACCGATACCAGCGCGGCATCGGATCATCCAAGTAGGCACCCAAGCTGGCCGCAGACCCCATGTTCATCACCCTGGAAGGCATTG
>CAZRRW010000240.1:0-3322 GCA_964602505.1 uncultured Burkholderiaceae bacterium | reverse complement strand
GATCGCGGGCGCTGGTGCGCACCGGCAGTGTCATGCCGGATGCCGCCACGCTGGCGCTGGCCTTCATGTCATCACCTCGCCGCGGTCGGCGGCCAGGGCCTCCACCGCTTCCGCGAATACCGCTGCGCGATGGGCGTATCCCTTGAACATGTCGAAGCTGGCGCAGGCAGGTGACAGCAGCACCGCCTCCGAGGGCCGGGCAAGCTGAGCGGCTTCGGCCACGGCTGCGGGCATGTCGGCCGCACGGACGATCTTCACCCCGGCCTGCTCAGCCGCGCTGGCGATGGCACGCTCGATCAGGCCTGCGTCTTCGCCAATCAGCACCACCGCCCTCACAAAGTGCGCGATGGGAGCCGCCAGCGGCGTAAAGTCCTGCCCTTTGCCCTGACCCCCCAGAATCAGCACGAGGCGCTGATCCGGACCCAGGCCCTCGATGGCGGCCACCGTGGCTCCTACGTTGGTGCCTTTGCTGTCGTCAATGAAGTCCACCTCACCCACGCGGGCCACCCACTGCGCACGATGAGGCTCGCCTCGATATTCGCGCAGGCCGTGCAGCATCGGCGCCATCGGGCATCCAGCCGCCGTGGCCAACGCCAGGGACGCCAGAGCGTTGGCCGTGTTGTGTCGGCCACGAATGCGAAGAGCATCGGCTGGCATCAGGCGCTGCAGGGTGATCTCCTCTTCGTCACCCGCTTTGCGGCGGCGCGTCTCATCGCTCTCGTGGGCCCGAACCAGCCATGCCATGCCGCCCTCCAGCACAAAGCCGAAGTCCCCAGGACGCTGGGGCGCCGTCAGACCGAACGTCAGCACCCGCGCCTGGGCGGCGCGCTGGGCCTGCAGACTGAGCTTGCCCGCCTTGGCAGTGCCGGCAGCGCTGGGCGTCATGTGCATGACCGTTGGGTCATCCCGGTTCATGACGCAAATTCCCTGGTCACCGTAGATGAGCGACTTGGCTCGGACATATTGCTCGAAGCTGCCATGCCAATCCAGATGGTCTTGCGACAAGTTCAGCACCACCGACGCGGTCAGATCGGTGTCGCCCCGAAACACCGGCTGGCCAAGCCCGGTGTCGTCAAGCTGGAAGCTGGAGAGCTCCAGTACCCACGCCTCTGGCAGTTCGTCGGCATCGAGGCGGGCACGCAGGGCGTCCAGCAGGCTTGGTGAGATGTTGCCCGCGGCTTGCACGCTGAGCCCGGAGCGCGCCATCAACAGGGCAGTCAGTGACGTGACCGTGGTCTTGCCATTGGTCCCTGTGACCCCCAGCAACTTGGGTGTGTAGCCGCGCTCGTCCTTCAGGTCATGCATGGCCTCCATGAACAGTGCCAGCTCGCCCTGACGTACGAGGCCCGCCTGTGCCGCGCCATGCAACACGTGAGCAACACCCGCGTCGGTGGGCGGTAAGCCCGGACTCTTCAGAACGCGATGCACCCCGGCGAGATCCAATGCCTCAAACCCGCCCGACACAAACCGGGCGGCTGGCAGCTCAAGCCGTAGGGCGTCTAGGCCTGGCGGATGCCCACGGGTGTCGGCCACGGTGACCGAGGCGCCGGCGCGCGCACACCAGCGCGCCATGGCCAGCCCCGACTCGCCAAGCCCGAGGATGAGAACCGATTGACCTTGAAGGCGCTTCATCCGATTCACCGCAGCTTCAATGACGACAACCCGGCCAGGCACAGCAGCATGGTGATGATCCAGAAGCGCACTACCACCTGGGTCTCCTTCCAGCCTGACTTCTCAAAGTGGTGGTGCAGCGGCGCCATGCGCAGGATGCGGCGGCCTTCACCGTAGCGGCGCTTGGTGTACTTGAAGTACAGCACCTGCACCATGACCGAGAGCGCCTCCACCACAAAGATGCCGCCCATGATGGCCAGCACGATCTCCTGGCGCACGATCACCGCGATGGTGCCGAGCGCCCCACCCAGGGCCAGTGCACCGACGTCGCCCATGAAGACCTGCGCCGGGTGGGCGTTGAACCACAGGAAGGCCAGGCCAGCACCCGCCATGGCCCCACAGAAAATCAGCAGCTCTCCCGACCCTGGAATGTGGGGAAACAGCAGGTACTTGCTGAACACCGAGCTGCCCGCCACATAGGCAAACACACCCAGCGCCGAGCCCACCATCACCACCGGCATGATGGCCAACCCATCGAGCCCGTCGGTCAGGTTGACTGCATTGCTGGCCCCAACGATGACCAGATAGGTCAGCACGATGAAGCCAAACACGCCCAGCGGATAGGTCACCTCCTTGAAGAAGGGAACCTGCAGGCTGGCCTTGGGCGGCAAGTCGAGGTTGAAGCCTGAACGGATCCACTCGAAGAACAGCTCCAACACCTTGGCGTTGGTATTGCCAGAAATCGCGAACACGAGATAGCAGGCTGCCAAGAGACCAATGACCGACTGCCAGAAGTACTTCTCTCTGGATCGCATGCCCTCGGGGTCCTTGCGGACCACCTTGCGCCAGTCGTCCGCCCAGCCAATCGCCCCCATGCCCAGCGTGACGGCAAGCACGATCCAGACGAACCGATTACTCCACTCGAACCACAGCAGCGTCGAGATCGTGATCGACAGCAGCACCAGCACCCCGCCCATCGTGGGTGTGCCGCTCTTGCTCAGATGCGTCTGCATGCCGTAGCCGCGGATCGGCTGGCCGATCTTCAGCTCGGTCAGCCTGCGGATCACCCAGGGTCCAAAAGCGAGACCGATCAGCAGCGCGGTCATCGCAGCCATGACCGCTCGGAAGGTGATGTACTGGAACACCCGCATGAAGCCGAACTCCGGCGAAAGGCCCTGCAACCATTGGGCAAGCGTGACTAGCACCGCAGTGACTCCTGTCGCTGAACATCGGACTCATCCGTACGTGCGTGGGTCAGGCCGGTCAGCGCATCCACCACCTTGGAGAACTGCATGAACCGGGACGCCTTGACCAGTACCGACCTGGGTGCCAGTTCAGACAGCCCTTGCGGCAGCGCCGCGACCAGCGCATCCAGGGACTCGAACTGCTGCGCCATGCCGAAACTGTTGGCGGCGTAGAGCGACAGTGGGCCAGTAGTCCACAAGGTTTCCACCTTGCGCTGACGCGCATAGGCACCCACTTCGCGGTGGAAGGCGGGGCCTTGCTCGCCGACTTCGCCCATGTCGCCAAGAATCAACCAGCGTGGTGCGGGCAATGCCGCCAGCACGTCAATCGCTGCACGCACCGAGTCCGGGTTGGCGTTGTAGGCGTCGTCGATCAGATCCAGATCTCGACTGTCGCTGACTCGCCTGAGCCATCGAGAGCGGCCTTTCACCGGTTCAAACTGGGCCAGGCCTTCTGCCACGGAGGT
>CAZRRW010000239.1:0-3345 GCA_964602505.1 uncultured Burkholderiaceae bacterium | reverse complement strand
TGTAGTCATTGGCTTCGCCGGCGAGGTAGAGCGTCACGCCCTGCGCGAGGAAAGCACCAAACGACTGGCCGCCCGTGCCCTCTAGTTGGATGCGGATGGTGTCCTCGGGCAATCCCGTACCCCCAAACCGACGCGCGATCTCACTGGACAGCATGGTCCCGACGGTGCGATTCACGTTGCGTGCGGTTTCAATGAACTGCACTTTCTCGCCGCGCTCCAACGCCGCCTTGCTCTTATCAATCAGCACGCGATCCAAGGCCTTGTCGAGGGCATGGTCCTGGATCTCCACATGGCGGCGCGCCACCTCGGCTGGCATCGCTGGCTGGTGAAAGATGCGGCTGAAGTCCAGACCGCGGGCCTTCCAGTGCTCCACGCCCTTGCGGGTGTCGAGCAGATCGGCACGACCGATCAGCTCATCAAAGCGTCGAATGCCCAACTGCGCCATGATGGAGCGGGCCTCTTCTGCCACAAAGAAGAAGTAGTTGACCACGTGCTCCGGCTGCCCACTGAACTTCTTTCGCAGCACCGGGTCCTGCGTGGCCACCCCGACAGGACAGGTGTTGAGGTGGCATTTGCGCATCATGATGCAGCCTTCGACCACCAGGGGAGCTGTCGCGAAACCCACTTCATCGGCACCCAGCAGTGCAGCAATCACCACGTCGCGCCCGGTCTTCATCTGGCCGTCGGCTTGCACGCGAATCCGGCCCCGCAGACGGTTGAGCACCAGGGTCTGTTGCGTTTCGGCCAGACCCAGCTCCCAGGGGGTCCCGGCGTGCTTGACGCTGGACAAAGGCGATGCACCGGTCCCACCGTCGTGCCCGGCAATGACCACATGATCGGCCTTGGCCTTGGCGACACCGGCCGCCACGGTGCCCACACCCACCTCGCTGACGAGCTTGACCGAGATATCAGCCGCGCTGTTCGCGTTCTTGAGGTCGTGGATCAACTGAGCCAGATCCTCAATGGAGTAGATGTCGTGATGGGGCGGCGGGGAAATGAGCCCGACACCGGGAACGCTGTATCGCAGCTTGCCGATGTAGTCGCTCACCTTGCCTCCAGGCAGCTGACCGCCCTCTCCCGGCTTGGCGCCTTGGGCCATCTTGATCTGGATCTGGTCAGCCGACACGAGGTACTCGGCCGTCACGCCAAATCGACCGGAGGCCACCTGCTTGATTTTGCTGCGCAGCGAATCGCCCTCTTTCAAGGGAATGTCGCTCTGGATGTCGGACAGCGGCAGCAACTTACCGACGGTATCACCCGCCTTGGCTACCGGGATGAACCGGGCCTTGGCATCGCCCGACTGACGCGCCGCCTGCATCTCAGGCCGGTATCGCAACTCGTCCTCGCCCCCCTCGCCAGTGTTGCTCTTGCCCCCGATCCGGTTCATGGCAATGGCCAGGGTGGTATGGGCTTCGGTGCTGATAGAGCCTAGAGACATGGCACCGGTGGCAAAGCGCTTGACGATCTCCTTGGCGGGCTCCACCTCGTCGATCGGGATCGCCTTGGAGGGGTCAACCTTGAACTCAAACAAGCCGCGTAGCGTCATGTGGCGGCGCGACTGATCGTTGATGATCTGGGCGTATTCGCGGTAGGTCTGTGCGTTGTTCGCTCGGGCCGCGTGCTGCAGCTTGGCAATGGCGTCCGGCGTCCACATGTGGTCCTCACCCCGCACACGCCAGGCGTACTCGCCACCGGCGTCCAGGGCATGCGCAAGCACAGGGTCGTTACCAAAAGCTTGGCGGTGCAGCCGAAGCGCCTCTTCGGCCACTTCAAACACGCCAATGCCGCCTACTTGAGTGGCCGTGCCGTAGAAGTACTGATCCACGAACGCCTGGTTAAGGCCAATGGCTTCAAAGATCTGTGCTCCGCAATAGCTCATGTAGGTAGAGATGCCCATCTTGGACATGACCTTGTTGAGCCCTTTGCCGATAGCCTTCTGAAAGTTGTAGATGGCCTTTTCCTTGCTGAGGTTCCCCGAGAGTTGCGCATGCATCTCTGCCAGGGTCTCCATCGCGAGGTACGGGTGAATGGCCTCGGCGCCATAGCCAGCCAGCAGCGCAAAGTGGTGCACCTCCCGCGCCGAGCCGGTCTCCACCACCAGACCAGCGGCTGTCCGCATGCCGGTGCGAACGAGGTGCTGGTGGATGGCGCTGAGTGCCAGCAAGGCTGGGATGGCAACGCGATCTCGGCTGACCGCACGGTCGCTGACGATCAGGATGTTGTGTCCGCTTCGTATGGCATCGGTTGCCTCTGCACAAAGGCTCGCGAGCTGCGCTTCTACGCCCTCGGCCCCCCAGGTGGCTGGATAGGTGATGTCCAGGGTGTGGCTCCTGAACTTGCCCTGGGTGTGCTTGGCGATATGCCGCAGCTTTGCCATGTCCTCGACGTCGAGGACAGGCTGGGCCACCTCCAGACGCAGCGGCGGGTTGACCGAGTTGATGTCAAGCAGGTTGGGCTTGGGACCAATAAAGCTGACCAGCGACATCACGATCTGCTCGCGGATCGGGTCAATCGGCGGGTTGGTCACCTGCGCGAACAACTGCTTGAAGTAGTTGTACAGCGGCTTGTTCTTGCTGGACAGCACGGCCAGTGGGGAATCGTTGCCCATTGAGCCGACCGCCTCTTCAGCCGCCACGGCCATCGGGGACATGAGGAACTTGATGTCCTCCTGCGTGTAGCCAAAGGCCTGCTGCCGGTCCAGAAGACTCGCCTGGGCAACGGGCTGGTCGTCTTCGGGCGCGATGTCATCCAGCTTGACGCGGACGTTCTCGATCCACTGGGGGTACGGCCTGGCCAGAGACAGCTGGGCTTTCAGTTCTTCGTCGTCGATCATCCGACCCTGCTCGAGGTCGATGAGGAACATCTTGCCTGGCTGCAGACGCCATTTCTTGATGATCTTGCTTTCAGGAATGTGCGGCAGAACACCAGCCTCCGAAGCCATCACCACAAGGTCGTCGTCGGTGACGATGTATCGGGCTGGCCGCAGCCCGTTGCGGTCGAGCGTGGCACCGATCTGACGACCATCAGTGAATGCGATGGCCGCGGGCCCGTCCCAGGGTTCGAGCATCGCGGCGTGGTACTCGTAGAAGGCGCGGCGGCGCTCATCCATCAGGGTGTGCTGTTCCCAGGGCTCCGGGATCATCATCATCACCGCCTGCGCAATCGGATAGCCGGCGGCCACCAGCAGCTCAAGGCAGTTGTCAAACGTGGCCGTGTCGGACTGGCCCTCGAAGCTGATCGGGTACAGCTTCTGGAGGTCGTCTCCGAGGACAGGGGATGACATCAACCCTTCGCGCGCGCGCATCCAGTTGAAGTTGCCCTTGACGGTGTTGATCTCGCCGTTGT
>CAZRRW010000238.1:0-3373 GCA_964602505.1 uncultured Burkholderiaceae bacterium | reverse complement strand
GTCCGTCAGCGCCCGTTTTCGTCGCGCCGTAGGTGTGGCAGCCCTGGGACTGTCCCTTGGAATGAGCCTGTCGGTTCCGGCCCATGGCGCCCATGGTTATGCGCTATGGGGCGACCTGAAGTACCCGCCAGACTTCAGACACTTCGATTACGTCAACCCCAATGCGCCCAAAGGGGGGGAGTTGCGGCTGGTGAGCGCGCTTCGGGTGAGCACCTACGACAAGTTCAATCCGTTCACGATCAAGGGCAGCGCGCCGGCCTACCTGTCCAGCCTGATGTTCGACTCGCTGCTCACCTCGTCCATGGACGAGGTGGGGTCGGGTTACGGTCTGCTCGCCGAGGACGTGTCGGTGTCGCCGGATGGTCTGTCGGCGACGTTCCGGCTGCGATCCAACGCGCGCTTTCATGACGGCAAGCCCGTGCTGGCCGCAGACGTGAAGCACAGCTTTGACACCCTCATGAGCCGCTTCACATCGCCGGCTTACAAGACCCTGCTGCGCGACGTGGATGGTCTGGACGTACTGGACGACCGCACCGTGCGATACCGGTTCAAGAAGCCCAACCGCGAACTGCCGTTGACGGTAGGGGGGCTGCCCGTGTTCAGCCGGGAATGGGGTAACCAGGTGGACCCGGCCACGGGCAAGCGCAAGACCTTTGACAAGGTAGTGACAGACATCCCCATTGGCAGCGGGCGCTACCGCATCGGTGCTTACAAGTTTGGCAAGGACATCACCTACGTGCGAGACCCGAACTACTGGGCCAACGACCTGCCGGTCGAGCGCGGGGTGGGTAACTTTGACCGGATCACCGTCAAGATCTACAAGGACAACACAGCGCGTCTCGAGGGCCTCAAGGCGGGTGAGTTCGACCTGATGCGCTTCTTCAGCGCGGGTGACTGGGCGCGCCGCGTCACGGGCCGGCGCTTCGACTCAGGAGAACTGGTGAAAGGCGAGTTCCGCCACCGCCTGCCAAGCGGGTACCAAAGCTATGTGATCAATCTGAGACGGCCGCAGTACCAGGACGTCCGGGTACGCGAGGCGCTCGGCCTCGCCCTGGACTATGAATGGATGAACCGCCAGATGTTCTACAACGCGTACCAGCGGGTGAACGGGCTGTTTGGCAACACCGACTGCGCGGCCAGTGGCCGGCCCACCGAGGCAGAACTCGCGCTGATGGAGCCCTGGCGCAAGGACATCCCGCCAGCCGCATTTGGCGAGATGACCCGGCCACCACGCACCGATGGCACCTCGTCGCTGAGAGCCAATCTGTTGAGGGCCCGCGACCTTCTGAAGGCCGCGGGCTGGCAGATTGATCCGCAAGGGGTGCTGCGCTATCAGGGGGAGGCCAGGTCAGGCCTAAAGCCCGGGCAGCCGTTTGTGATCGAGTACCTGGACAGCAATGAGGCAGGTGCCCGCGTGGTCACCCCATGGGCTCGCAATCTAGAAAAGCTCGGCATCAAGCTGAACTTCCGGCCAGTGGACTTCGCGCTTTACCAGCAGCGCCTGCAGAAGTTCGACTTCGAGATCACCACCATGGCTTATCAGGGAACACACAGCCCAGGTCAGGAGTTTGCCGACCTCTTTGGCAGTGAAGCGGCCCGGCAGGACGACTCTGGCAACCACACAGGGATCGCTAACCCGGCCGTGGATGCGCTGATTGAACGCATGGTGGCAGCCAAGACGAAGGCCGAGCTGCTACCCGCCTGCCGTGCGCTGGACCGGGTGATCGCCCATTCGCACATCTTTGTGCCGCAGTGGACGGCGGGCACCCACAGGCTGGCTTACAGCGCCAGGAACCTGATGCGCACCCAGCAAATGCCGCCCTACGCCACTGGTGAGGCATGGGCCATCGAGACCTGGTGGGCGACGCCAGAGAACTTGAAGGCCACCGCAGCGCGCCAGCCAGCCACGCTGGCATCGACCCCGCGTCCACCGGAGGCCCGGCCATGACTGCCTACGTCATCAAGCGTCTCCTGCTGATGATCCCCACCCTGCTCGGGGTGTTGCTGCTCACCTTTGCCGGCATCCAGTTCGTGCCTGGTGGGCCGGTAGAGCAGCTGCTCGCTGAAGCCAAGGCTGCCGGAGGCGGCGCGGCTGAGGGCGGTGGCCTGAGTTATCGGGGCGGCCAGGGGGTAGACGCCAAGCGGGTGGACGAGATCAAGGCCCTGTATGGCTTTGACAAGCCAGTACACGAACGTTTCTGGAAGATGCTGACGGACTTTGCGCAGTTCGACCTGGGCCGCAGCTTCATGCAGAACAAGGACGTGTGGGCCCTCATCGTCGAGAAGCTGCCCGTGTCCATCAGCCTGGGGCTATGGACCTTTTTCATCAGCTATCTGGTGGCAGTGCCGCTGGGCATCGCCAAGGCGGTACGTGCCGGCACGCGCTTTGACTGGGTCACGACCTTGATCGTGCTGGTGGGCTACGCCATACCAGGTTTCGTGCTGGGCGTGGCCCTGCTGGTGGTGTTTGGTGGGCAGCTGGGCTGGTTTCCACTGCGTGGGCTGACGTCCAGTAACTGGGACGAACTGTCCTGGGGCGCCAAGGTGGCGGACTATCTCTGGCACATCGCGCTGCCCGTCACGGCCATGGTGCTGGGCAGCTTTGCCGTGACTGCCATGCTCACGAAGAACTCCTTCCTTGAGGAAATCCGCAAGCAATACGTGCTCACGGCCCGTGCCAAGGGGCTGTCGGAGGGCAAGGTGTTGTGGAAGCATGTGTTCCGCAACGCGCTCATCCCCATCATCACCGGGTTTCCTGCGGCCTTTGTGGGGGCGTTCTTCACCGGCTCACTGCTGATTGAGACGCTGTTCTCGCTGGATGGGCTTGGACTCCTGAGTTACGAAAGCGTCATCCGACGCGACTACCCCGTTGTCATGGGCACGCTTTACCTGTTTACGCTGATTGGCCTGGTAACCAAGCTGATCAGTGACTTGAGCTACGTGTGGGTCGATCCCCGCGTGAAGTTCGATGGGGTCTGATTTGTCGGCAGGCACCCCTGCACCATCCGTGTCACCTGGCCGCCGTGCTTGGCGCCGCTTCAAGGCCAACCGGCTCGGCTACTGGAGCCTGTGGCTGTTTTGCATCCTGGTGGTCTTGAGCCTGTTTGCCGAGGTCATCTCGAACGACAAACCGCTGGTGGTGCGCTACGAGGGCAAGACGTACTTCCCCCTGGTGACCACCTACCCCGAGACCACCTTTGGCGGGGACTTTCTCACGCCGACCGACTACCTGGACCCGTTCATTCAGCAGCAGTTCACCAAGCCCGGCAACTGGGCGCTGTACCCGCCCAACCCCTACGGCCCCAAGACGCTGAACTACTTTGCCAAGGAACCCAACCCCTCAAAGCCCACCGCAGACAACTGGCTTGGCACC
>CAZRRW010000237.1:2496-3377 GCA_964602505.1 uncultured Burkholderiaceae bacterium | reverse complement strand
AGCCCAATGAAATTGGCATTTCGGTTTGCAAATGCCATCGGCGTGGATGCTTTTGATTTTTCTTATATCAAATGGCCCCATCGTGGCTGTGCTGCCGCCAAGCCTCGAACACCGTGACCGCGACCGCATTCGAGAGGTTCAGGCTGCGCTGACCCGGCCGCATGGGCAAGCTGACCACCTGCTCGGGCCTGAACTGCTGGCGGATGTCTTCGGGTAGGCCCTGGGTTTCGCAACCGAACACCAGGCCGTCGCCTGGTGCGAAGCGCAGGTCGGCACTGCCCAGGCGGCGAGATCCCCCGGTTTCCACCGCCCACAGCGGCGCGTTGCCGGCCGAGGCCCAGGCGGCAACAAAGGCCACCCAGCTCGCGTGGCGGCGCACTTCGGCGTACTCGTGGTAGTCCAGCCCGGCGCGGCGCATCAGGCGGTCTTCCATCGAAAACCCCAGGGGCTCCACCAGGTGCAGGGTGCAGCCGGTGTTGGCGCACAGGCGGATCACATTGCCGGTGTTTGGCGGAATCTCAGGGTGCACCAGCACGACGTGGAACATCAGGCGGCCTCCTCGTCGGGCAGGGGGGTGCGCGCCAGGGCCCACCCGGTGACGCGCGTGGCACCCGCCGCCTTCAGGGCGCGGGCCGCTTCAGCCAGGGTGGCCCCGCTGGTGGTCACGTCGTCGACCACCGCCACGTGTCGCCCCGTCACCAGGTGTGCCAGCCCTGGCGGCACGGCGAAGGCATCGCGCACATTGCGGGCCCGCTCGGCGGCGCGCAGGTCACGCTGAGGCGGTGTGTCGCGCACCCGGGCCAGGGCCGTCAGGTGCATCAGCCCGTGGGGCCAGCCCAGGTGGCGCACCGCCGCGCGGCCCAGCAACACCGACTGGTTGA
>CAZRRW010000237.1:0-2459 GCA_964602505.1 uncultured Burkholderiaceae bacterium | reverse complement strand
GCCAAGGGCACCGCCACCACCCGCTGCGGCCTTGGCTCACCGGCTGGCCAGGCGCTGGCAAGGCGTACCGCCAGCGGCCCCGTCAGTTCAAGGCGTTCGTCAAACTTCAACTGGCCGATCAGACGGTCCCAGGGGAAGCCATAGGGCAGGGCGACCCGCAGGTCGTCGAGCGGTGGCCTCGCGTACTGCCGGGTGCTCGCCATGGGGGGCGCAAAGCGGGCCACGCAGGTGGGGCATACGAGACTTTGGCCCGCCTGTTGGCACACGGCGCAGACCGAATGCCATGGCAGTGAGGCCCATGCCGACGCCACAAGCCGTGGCCAGCGGGATGGGCGGAGGGTGGACCAGACGGGCATGGCCGACAATTTTGTCTGCATGAAGCCCGTGTCGCCCTTGCCGCCCCCGACCTCGCCGTCCTGGCTCCATGCGGAGGTGGCGCGCCGGATGGGCGAACGCCTGGGCTTGATCACGGTGCCCGTCACCGAATGGGCTGCGTGGGGCCTTGCGCGTGGGGCAGGGCTGACGGAGCTGCAGGCCCGCTACCCCCATGCGCGGGGCCGCGTGTTTGAGGCCAGTGCCGCCGAGGCCGAAGCCATGCGCCAACGCGTGCAGGCGGCCTCTGGCTGGCGTCGCTGGCTGCCTGCTGCCCTGGCCGACCGGCAGCTCGGCCGAGTGAGCGTGCAGACGCCAGAGACCTCGCCACCACGCGGCGGGGGCGATGCTGCGCCGGTGCAACTGGTATGGGCCAACCTGATGCTCGACGACCAGGCCGGTGTAGAGGCTGCCAAGGCCCTGCTGAAAACCTGGCATGCGCAACTGGCGGTGGGCGGCTTTGTGATGTTCACCTGTTTTGGGCCCGACACGGCCCGCGAACTGCGGGCACTGGCGCAGGCCCAGGGCTGGTTGGAGGCGCCTGGGGCGGCTGCCGGCTTCACGGACATGCACGACTGGGGGGACCGCCTCGTGAGCGAGGGCTTCGCCGACCCGGTGATGGACATGGAGCAGCTGACCCTGACCTATGCCGACGGCCCCAGCCTGGTGCGCGACCTGCAGGAGCTGGGCTGGGCGGCGCACGTGGGCGGGGCGAGGGGCCTGCGGGCGCTCGAGGCGCTCCCAGGTGGCGGCGAGGCTTGGCGGGCCTTGGGCGCGACGGTGCGCGACGGCCGTTTCGTGCTCACCGTCGAACTGGTGTACGGCCATGCCTTCAAGCCGGCGCCGCGCCTCAAGCTGGCCGGCGAGACGCGCTTCAGCGTCGATGAACTCAGGGCCTCGCTGGCCTCGCCGTCGGTGCGGGCCACTGGGAGAAACCCTCGGCAATGAGGCTAGCCCTCGGCAATGCGGCTAGAATCGTTTGGCCTTGCGGCAATGGTGCTGCGGCCAGTTTGTAGTGGTGCTGTTCTGACATGTCCACGCAGTCCTTGCGGTTCAGATCTCCGGTTGGTGTGAATGGGGCTGGCACGTCTGAGACGTCCGGCGTGGAGTGGTTGCTCAAGCGCAACTGCAGCATCTCGCCAGCGGCCCTGTTGGGCTTTTACCTGTCCCTGAGCGTCGTTTCGCTGGGCATCGCCGCCTTTTTCTGGGTCCAGGGTGCGCCCCTCGTGCTGCCCTTTGCCTTTGCCGAACTGCTGACCGTGGGCATCTGCCTGCTCATCTATGCCCGCCATGCCGCCGACCGCGAGTACATCGCGCTGCGTGGCGACCGGCTCACGGTGCGTGTGCGCAACGGCTCGCGGGTGCAGGAGGCCGAGTTCGCGCCTCACCGGGTGCGCATCGAGCCGGCGGCGTTGGACGGTTCATTGATCGAGTTGTCCGGCCAGGGTCGGCGTGTGGCGGTGGGGCGCTTTGTGCCCCCCGAATTGCGCCGTGCGCTGGCCGCCGAGCTGCGGCAGGCGCTCAAGCGCGGGCATCCCGGTGCGCCACCGCCCACGGTATTAAGTTGAGATTAAGTAGCAGAGAGCAAGTATGGCGATGTTGATTTCTAGACTTCAATCCGCTTGGCGTTCTGGTGCCAAGACCCTGCCCGCCGCGACGATGGCGGCCGCCGTGGCCGCCTGGCATGTCCCTGGATGGGCCGTGAACGACCTTCCCGGCGGCCCTGCGGTGCGTCAGCTGAACCTGCACCCACCTGTGACGCAGATCGCGGCCGACCTGCACTGGCTGCACGTGTTCATGATGATCATCTGCACGGTGATCTTCGTGGCCGTGTTCGGCGTGATGTTCTATTCCATCTTCAAGCACCGCAAGAGCAAGGGTGCCAAGGCGGCCAACTTCCACGAGAGCACCTCGGTCGAGATCGCGTGGACGGTGGTGCCTTTCCTGATCGTGATTGCCATGGCCCTGCCCGCTACCAAGACGGTGGTGGCCATGAAGGACACCTCCAACGCCGACCTGACCATCAAGGCCACCGGCTACCAGTGGAAGTGGGGCTACGACTACCTCAAGGGCGAAGGCGAGGGCAT
>CAZRRW010000236.1:0-3406 GCA_964602505.1 uncultured Burkholderiaceae bacterium | reverse complement strand
ACATGCACGTTGTGGGCAACGTGCACATGATCATCAATCTTCACACCGTCATCGAGCTGCGTGTCGCTTAACGTGCCTCTGCAAACGGTACACAGTGACCCAATCTCCACATCGTCCCCAATGCGAACACCGCCGATATGCGGCAAACGGACGGCAGGGCCGGCATCCTGCGGCTCAAAACCGAACCCCTCCTCACCGATCACGCTTCCCGACTTGATCACACAGCGTTCTCCGATCACCACTTCGTCACCGAGGACTACGTTGTGCCCAACTACGCTACCTTGCCCAATTCGAACCCCGCGTCCAATAACAGTGTTGCGTCCAACACGAACCGTAGGATGCAGAACGGGTGCGGAATCTTCCCAAACAAACCCCACACGAGAAGCAAGCAGAGTAACCAACCTTGCAAACTCTAATCGCGGGTTCTCGCATAGCAGCTTCGACGCTGTACTTCCATGCGCATGAGCAGGGCTACAGATCACTAGGCCGGCACTGGTTGACCTGCTGACCCACGACTCACTTGCTGCAAAGCAGACACTGGCCTTGTCGGCCTCAACAGCAACGTCCACCCGGCTGATGACAACATCCGCACCTTTCAGCACGAGCCCCAGCTCTTGCGCTAGCTCAGACGCCCTGACAGCAGACTTCAGACTCCGTCCCATAACCGTTTCCTTGCTAATCAGATACTGACGACGATGGCAGCCGCCAAAGCCTAAGGCTTCCTGTGTCGCTCAGACAGAGTTGACTTCAAACGCGTGAATCCACGCCCCCACCCTGCAACCGAAAAGCGTTCGGCCACAGACCGACGCGCCTCTGCCGACATGCGCTGCCACTCTGCCTCTGGCAAGGCCTGTGCCTGCGCCATGGCCGCATGAAGCGCAGGCTCGGTACGCGGGCACACCCAGCCGTTCACCCCATGCTGTACCACCTGTGCCACACCCGGAGATTCGGTGACGATAGGCACCACGCCAGCCGCCATCGCTTCGAGCAAGGCGTTGTTGCCAAACACCTGGTCGGCGGCCAGCACGAAAAAGCGGCTGTCCTCCCAAAGAGGCAAAGGGTCACCAAACGGCTCCAGGCTGACGGTGGGCCCTGCCAGGGCCAGGCAGCGCTGCTGCATGTCGTCGTCCACCTGCTGCGCCAGCAGCCCCATCAACACGGCATGACGCGCCGTCACGGGCGCGATGCGGTTAGCGGCCGCCACAAACCACTCTGGGTACCGGCCTGCCACCAGGCGGTTGGCCCAGGCAAACAGCGTTTGGCGTTGCGCGAAGAGCTTTGCTGGGTTGTCCATGTACTCCACCGCATTGGGCAGGAAGTGCAGGGGTTTGTGGGTCAGCTGCCTCAGCAGCGGCTCCATGTAGGGCTCCTTGAACCACACGGCATCAGCCCAGCGGTAGCAACGGCGCATGCCCCAATGGGTGAATGCCGGGACATCGCGCAAGCGTGCAATGCTGCCCCATTCCACACACACCGTGGGAACGCGCAAGGCCCTCAGCACCGCCACCGCCACCACCGAAAAGCGCCCCTCGGGTGGCACGATGGCGCACACCACGGGGCGGCTGCGCCACCACGCACCCAACAACTGGGCCAGGCGTGGCAGCAGGCCTGAGGCCTGCTTCAGAAAGCTTACCCCGGGGCCAGCTGCCGCCACCCACTGGCTTGAGTCTCCAAGCAAATCGTTGGACATGACCGTCACCCGGTGCCCGGCAGACACCATGGCCCGCAGCTGATAAACCTGTTTGCGCGAAACAGTCACCCAATTGACCAGCAATATGGTGCTCACGCCGGCTCCAGCAGGGCGCGCAACTTCTCGGACTCAACCTCCCAACACAGGGCCGAGGCCGCCACGGCAGATCGCTGCTTCAGCTTGACCACCTGTTCGGTGGTCAAGCTGTTCAAGGCGTCCGCCATGGCCTGGACGCTAAAGCTTGTGGCGACCACAGCAAACCCGTACTCATCGGCCACCTTGCGCATGTCGGGCGATGGGCCAATCGCCAAGGCCAAACGCGCCTGAATGAACTCAAAGAACTTGTTGGGTAAAGACGCACTCGTGTTCAAACTTTGTGGCTTCAGAAAAAAGAACCCAATGTCATAGGCGCGAAGCATCGGATGAATATCCGCAAACCTCACCGGCTCTTTGAAGCCCACCGAGGGAACATCCTTGGCGTACCGGCGAAGCGTCTGCACATACGCCTGATCACCCGCCAGATAAAAGTCGAGCGTGAAGCGTGCATCCAGCTTGCGCGCAATGTCGATCATCTCTTCAAGCGATCGAGCCCGGTTGGCAACTCCATGATGAACAAGCCGGATACGGCCTGGGTCTACGGGAGTGGGCTGGGCATCACGGAAAGGCGGCGCACTGCGTATCACCACCGGCTTTCTGCCAAAGTCCGACAGATACTCAGACGCCAGGCCGTCAGAGACGGTGCAAAACCCATCCACCAGGGGAATGGCCCATTGAAGTATCCGGGCCGTCTCTGGGCCCTTGGTGTTCCGGAACCACCAAGACGCCTCAAACTCCTTTGGATAGAACTCCCTGGCGTCGAAGATGAGCCTTGAAGACTCGGCACGAGCTTGCAGGCAAAGCGGCAGAAGCGAAAAGTCGTGGCACACCACTCGACTCGGCTTGAGGACACGAATCTCCTCAAGCAGGTGCGAGGCACCCAGCCGCCAGGTCCATACCCTGTAAGGAAGAACGGAATTGAGCCGAAGCAGAGTCAGCAAGCCCATCAGCAGGCCGACGGCTCTTCGGCCGAGGCCGCGCCAAAGGCTGCGGCGCGAATGCACCAAGGTGGCCGCCACCTCAGGCATGGGCTGCGACAACGGGTAGGACAAGGTCACCACCCGGTAGCCCATGGCGGCCAGCAGCTTGATGGCCCGGTTGGGGCGCGGGTTGACGGATGGGTCGGCACAGCAGGCCACCAGCGCCACAGGCTGCTGGCCGCGCAAGGCCCCAGGCGTAACGCTCATACAGAGGGCTGCACCAAGTGCCACCAGCGGCAGAAGTTGATGAGCCGCCAACTTTGGAAGGTAAAGCCGCTGGGTGCCCCCAAGGCCTGCTGGACGGCCGCCTTGGCCTTGCCCGCGTACAGAAAGGGGATGTCGTTGGCGGCGTCCAGCCACTGGAGGGGGGTGTCGCCCAGCGCGCGCAGCCAGGCCTGCTCGGGCGTGGCAAAGCCCACCTTGTCCTTGCGGTCCAGCACCTCGTCGGGCACGATGCCGCGCATGGCCGCGCGGAACACATGCTTGGTTTCGCCGCCATTCGACAGCAGGTAGTGTTCTGGCAGAGACAGGCAGAACTCGGCCAGATCCGTCGTCAGAAATGGCACACGGCTTTCAATGCTCCAGCGCATGGAGTTGCGGTCGCCATGGCGCAGCAATGGGCTCAGCCCAGGCCCGGTGA
>CAZRRW010000235.1:0-3415 GCA_964602505.1 uncultured Burkholderiaceae bacterium | reverse complement strand
ATCCCACCACACCCCAAACCGATGACCACCACCCCTCCTCAAGCCGCCACCAGCCTCGCCGACTGGCCCGCCCGCGCCCTGGCCAGCGCCTTTGCCCGGGGCGAACTCTCCCCCGTGGACGCCACCCAGGCGGCTCTGGCGCGCATCAGCGCCTGGGAGCCCACGCTGAACGCGATGTACCTGGTGAAGGCCGAGCAGGCGCTGGCCGCCGCGCGGGCCAGCGAAGCCCGCTGGCAACGCCGCGAGCCTCTGAGCCCGCTGGACGGCGTGCCCATCACCTTGAAGGAGAACCTCTACACCGCAGGCGACCCGGCCCCCATTGGCAGTGCCTCGGTGATGGCCATTGACCCTGCCCCCAAGAAGGCCGACTCGCCGGTGGCCGCCCGGGTGCGCGAAGGCGGCCTGGTGCTGCTGGGCAAGACCACCATGCCCGACTACGGCATGTTGAGTTCTGGCCGCAGCTCCTTCCACGGCACCACCCGCAGCCCGTGGCGAGTGGCAGGCCGGGCCGAGTTCGACCGCAACCCCGCGGGCTCGTCCAGCGGCGCGGGGGCTGCGGGGGCCGCCGGCTACGGCCCCTTGCACATGGGCACTGACATCGGCGGCTCGGTGCGCCTGCCCGCTGCGCAGTGCGGCCTGTTTGGCCTGAAACCCAGCCTCGGGCGCATTCCCATCCACCCGCCTTACATGGGCCGGGCGGCCGGGCCGCTCACCCGCACGGTGGCCGATGCCGCTGCGCTGATGAACCTCATCACCCAACCCGACGCACGCGACTACCGCAGCCTGCCGGCCACCGCAACCGACTACACCGCCACGCGCCCGATGGGCTGGCTGAAGAGCCTGCGCATTGGCCTGCTGGACGACATGCAGGTGGGCTGGCCTGTAGAGCCCCAGGTGAAGGCCGCGGTACGGGCCGCAGCCGCAGCACTCGAAAAGGCTGGGGCCACGGTGGTGCCGGTGCGGCCCTTCATCACCGAGGCGCAGCTGCTAGGCGTGAGTGCCTTCTGGGAGGCCCGGGCCTGGGCTGACATCAGCCGCATGCCCGAGGCGGTGCGCAACTTGTCGCTGCCCTTCATCAACGAATGGGCCCGCCACCGTGCGCAGGGCTTTGACGGCACTGCCGTGATGGATGGCTACAACGCCATCCAGGCCATGCGCGAGGCCACCGTTTCGGCCTTTCACGCTGATGACACCCAGGTGGACTTTCTGCTCAGCCCCACCAGCCCGGTGACGGCCTACCACGCCGAGCTTCACTGCCCGGGCGACGACCCCCACAAGGCGCTGCACCACATCGCCTTTACAGCGCCCTTCAACATGAGCGAGCAGCCTGCGGCCAGCCTGAACTGGGCACACAGCAGCGACGGCCTGCCGATAGGCATCCAGGTGGCCGGGCAGCGCTTTGATGACCAGGGCGTGCTGCAGTTGTGCGGGTTGTTGGAGCAGCTCAGGCCGGTTCAGGTAGCGTGGCCCAGTCTGCCCTGTTGAGCCGTGCCAAGACACTTGCGCCTCCCTTGACCAGGCGTAAGAATTTGTTTCCTTTCACTGGTTTTGCCATCGCTGGACATGCGCACGACTCTGACGACCCCACCCCGCCCATGCACCTTGGCGTTGCTCCTGGCCTTGCCCCTGGCCGCCTCAGCGCAGGCCCCCGGCAACCCAGGAGCCGGTGCCACCATCGAACGCTTCACCCCGGCCGACGCCGCCCTGAGCTGCACCGCCCTGCGCAGCCAGGCGCTTGACCTGGACAGCGTGGTCAACGCGGGACGGCCCGCCGAGCCCGAAGGCCCAGGCGTGGGGCAACAGATCGTGGGTAACGTGGCGAGTAACGCGGGTGCTGTGGCAGGCCAGATTGCTGGATCGGCTTTTGGCGCTTGGGGCTCGCTGCTGGGGCGTGCCGTGGGGGCCGCTGGCGCCCAAACCGCCGCACAGACGGCCATGGCAGCACCCGCCCCGCCGCCGGTGGACCCGGCAGTTGCTGCGCGTGCCAAGCAAGCCCAGGACCGCATTGACTCGCTCAACCGCATTGCCGGCATGAAGGGGTGCCGTGCGTCGGAGCCCGACTTCGCGGGCAATGCCTTGAACCCGCAGCAATTGGCCGCACTGGCCGTGCCGCCCGCCGAAGGCGCTGTACGCCTGGCGTTCAACCCGGCCGTGCTGGAGGGCACCGGCCCGCTGCTGCCCGTGCCCGCACTGAGCGGCGGGTTGCCCGTGGCAGGCAAGCGGGTGTACGTGGCGGAGTACCGGGTCTTGTTTGAGAACGCAGGCAGCATCACCGCCAACACCCGGGCCGGCTACCTGTTTCGCACCAACTACGGCGGCACCTCAGTCCGGGTGAACTACGTAGCCAACCTGGACACCAGCCTGCTGCAAAGCATCACCGACCGGGCCTGGCGTGACTTTCAGGAGCGCGCCCGCCAGGCCTGGAGTCTGCCGAGCGCTTTGTGGCCGAGCATGGCGCGGTGTACGACACCACCGAGCCTGCCAGCACGGCCGCCCAGCCGGTTGAAGAAAAGGCCAACGAGGGCTATGGCGCCCGGAACTACCTGGTCATGGCCCCCACCGGCATGCGGCTGCATTCGCGCGGGTTCACGGGCATTGGGGCCGGCAACATCAGCAATCGAATCGCCTACGTGCAAAAGCAACTGGAGGGTCTGTCGATCGGCTATTCCGTCAATCTGGCGGCCACCGAAAGCACGGGCGGGGGCTCGTCCATCCTCAAGCGAGGCTCCAGCGCCAACGCGTCGGCGGCCATGTCGGTGGGCATGCCGCCGTCGATGGTGCTGGCGCAAACCCATGCCAATGCCAACATCCTGCGCACGGCGCAGCGGCTGGACGTGCCGGGCCAGTTTGCCAACTTCCGCGAAACCAGCCGCTTTGACACCCGCTCCGACGCCCTGATGGTGGGCCTGACGCAGTTGAGCCGCCAAGCCGGTGTGGCGGCCAACCAGTCGATGAAGATCGACATGACAGTGGATCTCGACCCCAACGCCTATGCCAGCCTGGCCTTGCAAGGCCTGGCGTCGTTCAACCAGGCGCTGGTGGAGCGGCTGAAGACCGGGCAGTGAGACCCCGCGCCTCGACCGGGCGCACACTCGCCCGGTTGCCTACACCGCGTTGAACTGCGTCACGCCAGCGCTTTCGCCTTCTCATACGCTGGCCTGGCTAGGTAAGGTTTGATCTAGCGTGTCACAACGGGGCTACTCTGCCACCAAAGTCTCCAGGCTGGAACCAATCCCGTACGAACAAAACTCATCAACTGTTGGTTTGCAGCTGCGCCTAGCGGCTTGGGCTCGGGGTGCCAACACATTGGTATTCGCGCGTTACTCTCCACTGAATGCATCCACCGACACCGCGCGGTGTCACGCACTGGCGTGTAACGCCGTCGAAGGCCTGCGCTGAGGTGTATCCCCAAACG
>CAZRRW010000234.1:0-3478 GCA_964602505.1 uncultured Burkholderiaceae bacterium | reverse complement strand
CTCGCTAGCCATAGGAGTGCAGCAGATGACTGACTCTAGGACGATTCCCGACTATCAGACCTGCATGCTGCCCTTTCTGAAAGTGATTTCGGACGGAAATGAGCGGACGCTGAACGAGGTTGAGGACTTGGTTGCGGGCGAGCTGGGTGTCACCGATTTGGAGCGAAGTGTCTTGCTGCCGTCAGGGCAGCAGTTTGTCTTTCGTAATCGAATCGGATGGGCTAGAACCTACCTGAAAAAGGCGGGGCTGATCGATGCCGTCCGTCGCGGTGTGTTTCAGATTACCAAGCGAGGGCGTGATGCGCTAGCACAGAAGCCCGAACGAATCGGAATCAAGTTTTTGGAACAGTACGCTGAGTTTCGTGACTTTCAGAACCTCAGTCGCAGTACTTCGGTCGAGACCACGCCGAGTCCAAGTGGAATCCAAGCTGCAGCTCTTTCGACCACGCCTAGAGAAACGATTGAAGTCGCTTTTCAGGAACTGCGCGATCAGCTGAGCGAAGACTTGCTTCAGAGAGTGCTTTCCTGCTCCCCGGTGTTTTTTGAGCAGTTGGTTGTTGAGCTACTGGTCAAGATGGGTTACGGAGGATCGCGCCGGGATGCTGGGCAACGAGTTGGCCAATCCGGCGACGGCGGCATCGACGGCATCATCAAGGAGGATCGCCTTGGTCTTGACACGATCTTCATTCAGGCGAAGCGCTGGCAAGGTGTTGTAGGGAGACCTGAGGTTCAGAAGTTTGTAGGTGCATTGCAGGGTCAAAGGGCGAAGAAGGGCGTCTTCATCACAACCTCGTCGTTCACGAAGGAGGCGGTCGACTACTGCTCCCTAATTGATACCAAGGTAGTCTTGATTGACGGCACCCAACTGACCGCGCTGATGATGGACTTCAACGTTGGGGTTTCGGATTCCGCGACCTACGTGATCAAGCGGCTTGATGGCGATTACTTCGAGGATTCCTGAATGAGCGCCTCGTCGACAGCTACTGTTCTTCGCATCGGCGAAGGCTGGGACATCCATGCCCTGGTGCCTGGGCGCAAGCTCATCCTGGGCGGGGTGGAGATTCCCCACGTCACTGGGCTGCTGGGCCATTCCGACGCCGACGCGCTGTTGCACGCCATCACCGACGCGGTGGCGGGTGCGGCCGGGCTGGGCGACATTGGCACCCTGTTCCCAGACACCGACGACGCCTTCAAGGGCGCGGACTCCACCAAGCTGCTGGCCGAAGCCATGCGGCGGGTGCGTGCCCTGGGGTGGGAACTGGTGAACGTGGACGCCACGGTGATTGCACAGGCGCCCAAGCTGCAGCCGCACCGCGCGGCCATGACCGCAGCGACGGCGGCTGCCTTGGGTGTAGACCCGACCCAAGTGAACCTCAAAGCCAAAACGGCCGAGAAGCTGGGGCCGGTGGGGCAGGGGGCTGCCATCGAGGCGCGAGCGGTGGTGTTGCTGCAGCGCGCCCAAGGTACCTGAGCACCCAAAAAGACGGTTGATTTTCAATTTATGTACGCTTTCGGAGCGCTTCAGACGCCATTGATATTCCTGGCGATGTAATTGGCATTGAGCCTGTGCGGCGGAATCAGTTGACTATCTGCCAGTTTTTGGCCTTCTTCCGCTTCGCTGCATCTCGTCCCAGTTAAGTTTCTGCCTCACCATGCCCAGCCTCGGTGTTGTCTGGTTCAAGCGCGACCTTCGGGTGGCTGACCACGCGCCGCTGGCCGCGGCAGCCGAGTGCGACTCAGCCCTTGGCCTGTACCTGGTGGAGCCCGCCTGGCTGGCGCAGCCCGAGTTTGACGCGCAGCACCTGGCCTTTGCCCAAGCCTGCCTGAGCCCCCTGCGGGCTGAGCTGGCCGCCCGGGGCCTGCGGCTGGTGGTCAAGGCGCGGCCGATCCTCGACGCCTTGGGCGATCTGCATCGAGCCACAGGCTTTACCCACCTGTTCAGCCATGAGGAAACCGGCAGCGGCTGGACGTATGAGCGAGACAAGGCCGTCGCCCGCTGGTGCCGCGCCCATGGGGTGGTGTGGCAGCAGTGGCCACAGAACGGGGTGGTGCGCGGCCTGAAAGACCGCCGTGGCTGGGCGGCACGCTGGTACCAGCGGATGTCAGCGCCCTTGGTGGCCACGCCCGCTGGGTTTCGGCCCCCGCAGCCGGGGCATGCCTTGGCCGATGACCCTTGGCCCGTCTTGCCTCAGGCGGCCCGAGCGATTCCACCCGCAGGCGTTGCCGCGGCACACGCCGCCTTGGCCAGCTTTCTTCGCGAGCGCGGTGCGGGTTACCGCAAAGCGCTTTCAAGCCCATTGAGTGCCGAGGAGGGCTGCAGCCGCCTGAGTGCCCACCTGGCTTTTGGCACCCTGTCCATGCGCCAGGTGCACCAGGCCACCGAGGCGCAGGTGAAGGCCTGCGCGGGGCAGGGCACGCCCGAGGCCCGGCGCATGGCGGCCGACCTGCGGGGCTTTGCCTCGCGCCTGCGCTGGCACTGCCACTTCATGCAGAAGCTGGAAAGCGAGCCCGCCATCGAATGGCGCCACTTCTCGCGCGCCTTTGACGGTTTGCGGGACGAGGCCGATGCCCCCAGTGGCGAAGGCGCGGCGCGCCTGGCTGCGTGGCAGGCCGGGCAGACCGGCTTTCCGATGGTGGACGCCTGCATGCGCAGCCTGAACGCCACCGGCTGGCTCAACTTCCGCATGAGGGCCATGCTGGTGAGCTTTGCGGCTTACCACCTGTGGCTGCACTGGCGGGCGCCGGGCCTGCACCTGGCCCGGCAGTTCCTGGACTTCGAGCCCGGCATCCACTGGAGCCAGATGCAAATGCAGTCTGGCACCACGGGCATCAACACGGTGCGGATGTACTCCCCCACCAAGCAGGCGCTCGACCACGACCCCGAGGGGCGGTTCATCGCCCGCTGGTGCCCGGAATTGGCCGCCGTGCCACTGCCGCTGCGCCTGACCCCTTGGAAGCTCAGCCCAGAGGCGCAACGTACGTTGGGCTGCGTGATCGGGCGTGACTATCCAGCACCCATCGTCGACGAGGCGGTGGCAGCCCGGGTGGCGAAGGAGCGCATCTTTGCCGCGCGTGGCACCCGCAGCGCCCAGGCCGAGGCCGACCGGGTGCAAAGCCAGCATGGCTCACGCAAGAGCGGGTTGCCGCAGAGCTCGGCGCGATCGGGCAAGGCGCAACGGCGAACCGCTTCGGCACCACCCGCCCAAGGCGCCCAAATGGAGCAGCCCACGCTGTTTTGACTTGGCGCTGTTGCGCGGCGCCAGCCCCCGCGGCTTACTTCACCAGCGGCCGCACCTCGGTGAAGCCGCCATCCACCGCAATCACCTGGCCGGTGATGCGGGCGGCAGCGGGAGAAAGCAACCAGTCCATCACGTCTGCCACCTGGGCGGCCGTTTGCACGCCGCCCAACGGGTACTGCCGGCCTGCGCCCTCGCGCATGGCCGGCACCTTGAGCATGCTGGCGGTCATCGGCGTCTCG
>CAZRRW010000233.1:0-3489 GCA_964602505.1 uncultured Burkholderiaceae bacterium | reverse complement strand
GCGAAGGTGGCAAGACCGTCGGCTCCGGCGTCGTCGCCAAGATCATGGAGTAAGCGGCGCAGTTCTTGCGCCGCCCCTCCAGCCAGGTTCGCGTAGGGGTATAGCTCAACTGGCAGAGCGTCGGTCTCCAAAACCGAAGGTTGGGGGTTCGATTCCCTCTGCCCCTGCCACCCGCCAGTGCGTTTTGCCCGGCGGGTTGTTCGTTTAAGAGGATTCGCTGCCAGGCAGCACACAACATGGCCAATCAGTCCGTCGAAACCGTCAGCACCGCCGCAGACAAGGCCAAGCTTGCCGTGGCGGTGGCCTTGGTGATCGGTGCCGTGGTGGCGTATTACGCCTTGGCGTCGCAGGGCTTGTTGCTGCGAGTGGGTGCCTTGCTGGCCTTGCTGGCCGGTGCCGTGGCGGTGTTCCTGATGTCTGAATCCGGGCGTTCGCTCATCGGGTTTGGCCAAGAGGCGGTTCGCGAGACCCGAAAGGTGGTTTGGCCCAGCCGCAAGGAGGCCATTCAGACCACCGCCTATGTGTTTGCCTTCGTGGTGGTGATGGCCTTGTTCCTGTGGCTGACTGACAAGCTGCTGGAGTGGGTGCTGTACAGCCTGGTGCTCGGCTGGCGTTGAGCCGGTGACCACCAGTTGACTAGCCCAACCGACCATCGACCCCGCACGCCATTTGGAAGCCAGCATGTCTGATACACAAGCCGAAGCCCCCGCCGCAGAGTCCAGCGCCCCGGCTGCTGGCATGCAGTGGTATGTGGTGCACGCCTATTCCGGCATGGAGAAGGCGGTTGAGCGAAACATCCGTGAGCGCATCGAGCGCGCGGGCATGCACAGCAAGTTCGGCCGCATCCTCGTGCCCACCGAGGAAGTCGTCGAGATCAAGAACGGTCAGAAGCGCACGACTGAGCGGCGCTTCTTCCCCGGTTATGTGCTGGTGGAGATGCTCCTCGATGACGAGTCGTGGCACCTGGTCAAACACACCAGCAAGGTGACGGGTTTTGTGGGCGGTGCCCGTAACCGGCCGGCCCCGATCTCGGAGGCCGAAGTCCAGAAGATCCGCAGCCAGATGCAGGAAGGTGCCGAGAAGCCGCGTCCCAAGGTGGAGTTCACCGTGGGCGAGATGGTGCGGGTCAAGGAAGGCCCTTTCACCGACTTCAACGGCAACATCGAGGACGTCAACTACGACAAGTCCAAGGTGCGCGTGGCAGTCACCATCTTTGGCCGCTCCACGCCTGTGGAACTGGATTTCGCCCAGGTCGAGAAGACCTGAGCCAGAGTTTGGCGCTTTGCGCGGGGCGGCCCGGCGCAAGGTGTCTTGTTGGCAACGGCGCAAGCCCTTGCCTCTGAGGCCGAGGTTGACGGGGAGTCCGCGAAGGCGGACGCTTGAACCCGAAGGAGAAAAGCATGGCGAAGAAGATCGTCGGCTTCATCAAGCTGCAAATTCCGGCAGGCAAGGCCAACCCCTCGCCGCCGGTCGGCCCTGCGCTCGGTCAGCGCGGGTTGAACATCATGGAGTTCTGCAAGGCTTTCAACGCCCAGACGCAGAGCTATGAACCAGGTCTGAAGCTGCCGGTGGTGATCACCGCCTACGCAGACAAGTCCTTCACCTTCGTGCTGAAGTCGCCCCCGGCGACCGTGCTCATCAAGAAGGCCGTGAAGATCGACAAGGGTTCGTCAAAGGCCCACATGGACAAGGTCGGCAAGATCACCCGCGCTCAGCTGGAGGAGATCGCCAACATGAAGATGAAGGACCTGAACGCTGCCAACCTCGACGCGGCGGTCAAGATCATTGCCGGCTCAGCCCGTTCGATGGGCGTGACCGTGGAAGGAGTCTGAGCATGGCCCAACTGACCAAACGCCAGAAGGCGGTGCAGGGTAAGGTGGATTCCAACAAGCTCTACCCGATCGACGCTGCGCTGAGCATCGTCAAGGAATGCGCCAAGGCCAAGTTTGACGAGTCCATCGACGTGGCCGTCCAGCTTGGCATTGACGCCAAGAAGTCCGACCAGGTCGTGCGCGGTGCGGTCGTGATGCCCAATGGCACCGGTAAGACCAAGCGCGTCGCCGTGTTTGCCCAGGGCGCCAAGGCTGAGGAAGCCAAGGCCGCTGGCGCTGACGTGGTGGGTATGGAAGATCTGGCCGAGCGCGTCAAGGCGGGTGACATGCCATTTGACGTGGTGATTGCCTCCCCCGACACCATGCGCATCGTCGGTACCCTGGGCCAGATCCTGGGCCCGCGCGGCCTGATGCCCAACCCCAAGGTCGGCACCGTCACACCCGACGTGGCCACCGCGGTGAAGAACGCCAAGGCGGGCCAGGTCCAGTTTCGTGTTGACAAGGCCGGCATCATTCACGCGACGATTGGCCGCCGCTCGTTTGATGACGGCAAGCTCAAGGGCAATCTGCAGGCCCTGATCGAGGCGCTGAACAAGGCCAAGCCGGCCTCGTCCAAGGGCGTGTATCTGCGCAAGCTGGCCGTGTCGTCCACCATGGGGGTGGGCGTGCGGGTTGATGCCGCGTCGCTGTCTGCCTGAGGGGTACAGCACGCAAAAAGGAGTTTGGTGAACTGCCTGGACGGCCCTGCGGGCCGGTCAGGTCAGGCACCAGCGGTGGGCTGATGGCCCATCTGCCCAGGCAGGCTTGGGCAGATGAGTTGTCAGGCCATCCAAGACCGTCGGCGGTCCGCAGCATGACCTGATGCTGCCGACCTTAAACCAGGCCAGGGTGGTAACGCCCGGGCTGCAGCCGACGCAGATGGCGGTCCCGCCGTCGAAGACCCGACATTCACGACAGGTGGGTGTCATGTCCGACAACGGAGAGGTCGCTGATTCGGGGGCTCGGGCAACCGGGCCGTGATGAAACAGGAGAAAGACCTTGAGTCTGAATCGCAACGAGAAGCAGGCGGTCGTCACGGAAGTGGCGGCGCAGGCAGCACGGGCTCAAACGCTCGCGCTGGCTGAGTACCGCGGGCTGACGGTTGAGAACCTCAACGGGCTGCGCCGTGCCGCGCGTGCCCAGGGTGTGTACCTTCACGTGCTGAAGAACACCCTGGCGCGCCGTGCGGTCAGTGGCACCCCGTTTGAGGCCGCAACCGACAGCATGACCGGTCCGCTGATTTACGGGTTCTCTGAAGACGCAGTCGCGGCTGCAAAGGTGATGGCTGACTTTGCCAAAGGCAATGACAAGCTGGTCATCCGAGCGGGCGTGTACGGTGGCAAGGCACTGGACGCCAATGGCGTCAAGGCGCTGGCCGCCATCCCGTCGAAGGAAGTGCTGCTGGCCCAACTGCTTGGCCTGATGCAGTCGCCGATTTCGCGCCTGGCGCGTGTGGTGGCGGCCGTGGCTGAGAAGAAGGGTGGCGGCGAAGCCGCTGCCGCCTGAGCACAGCCGCTGACCCCATTCAAACTTTTTACCGTTTAAGGAAATCAACATGGCATTCGACAAAGACGCATTCATGACCGCACTGGACAGCATGTCGGTGATGGAACTCAAC
>CAZRRW010000232.1:0-3501 GCA_964602505.1 uncultured Burkholderiaceae bacterium | reverse complement strand
GGCGCGTCCGGGCGTGGTGATCGGCAAGAAGGGCGAGGACATCGAGAACCTGAAGCTGGAGCTGGCGCGCCGTCTGGGCGTGCCGGTAGCGGTCAACATCGAAGAGGTGCGCAAGCCTGAGATCGACGCGCAGTTGATTGCTGACTCCATCACCCAGCAGCTCGAGAAGCGCATCATGTTCCGCCGTGCCATGAAGCGTGCGATGCAGAACGCCATGCGGCTGGGCGCGCAGGGCATCAAGATCATGTCGTCCGGCCGCTTGAACGGTGCTGAAATTGCGCGCACCGAGTGGTATCGCGAAGGCCGTGTGCCGCTTCACACGCTGCGTGCCGACATTGAGTATGGTTTCTCTGAAGCCAAGACCACCTACGGCGTGATCGGCGTGAAGTGCTGGGTCTACAAGGGTGACACCCTGGGCCGCGGCGAGGCTCCCGTGGTCAAGGCGGACGAACGTGCCGAAGACGACCGTCGTGGCCGCCGCGCACCGCGTGGCCCCGCTGGTGACCGCCCGTCGCGTGGTCCTCGCGCCGGGGCGGCCCGCCCAGGCCGCAATGAGGCGCCTGCCGACGGTTCCGACAAACCCGCTGAAGCGGCTGACGCGCCTAAGACCACGGTCAAGCGCGTTCGCAAAGTGGCTGCCCCCGCTGCGGATGCTGGCGGCGCAGCCAAAGGAGAGTAAGACATGCTGCAACCCGCACGCCGCAAGTTCCGCAAGGAGCAAAAAGGGCGCAACACGGGCGTTGCCACCACCGGGGCCACCGTTGCCTTTGGCGACTTTGGCCTCAAGGCCACCACCCGTGGCCGCCTGACGGCTCGCCAGATTGAATCGGCTCGTCGTGCCATTTCCCGCCACGTCAAACGCGGCGGCCGTATCTGGATCCGGGTGTTCCCTGACAAGCCCATCTCCCAGAAGCCGGCTGAGGTCCGCATGGGCAACGGCAAAGGCAATCCGGAGTACTACGTGGCTGAAATCACGCCAGGCAAGGTCATCTACGAGATCAATGGTGTCCCCGAGGCGCTGGCCCGCGAAGCGTTCACCTTGGCTGCAGCCAAGCTGCCGTTGCGCACCACCTTCGTCACTCGCCTGATTGGCGCCTGAACCGGAGCAAACGCCTATGAAAACCGCTGAACTCCGCGCCAAAGACGTCGCTGGTGTCCAAAAAGAGGTTGCCGAACTGCTCAAGGCCCACTTCGGCCTTCGGATGCAAAAGGCAACCCAGCAACTCAACAACACAGCTCAGCTCAAGATCACGCGGCGCAGCGTCGCGCGCGCCAAGACAGTGCTGGCTGAGAAGATGAAAGGGCAAGCTCAATGAGCGCCGCCGAAACTACCCTGGAAGCTGCTGGCGCACAAAAGTCGCTCAAGCGTCGGATGATTGGTCAGCGACAAGCGGGCCAAGACCGTCACTGTCCTGGTGCAGCGTCGCGCCCGTCACGAGCTGTACGGCAAGATCGTCGCCAAGTCGAACAAGTTTCATGCCCATACCGAAACCAATGAGTTCAAAGTGGGCGACATGGTGGAGATCGAGGAAAGCCGCCCCATTTCCAAGACCAAGTCTTGGGTGGTGACGCGTCTGGTGGAAAAGGCGCGCGCGGTCTGAGCGCCGCAGCCACTGGTTTGTCATCCCGAGTTACTGCCAACAACAGCTAGCATCATGATCAAAGTCGGCGACAAGTTGCCCAACGGCACGTTGAATGAGTTCATCGAGGTCGAGGGCAACGGCTGCTCCATCGGGCCGAACAGCTTTGACATCGCCAAAGAGACCGCTGGCAAGACCATTGCCCTGTTTGCTCTGCCTGGGGCCTACACGCCGACTTGTTCAGCCAAGCATGTGCCTGGTTTTGTCGAAAACGCCGACGCCTTCAAGGCGGCAGGTGTGGACGAAATCTGGTGTGTCTCGGTCAACGACGCCTTCGTCATGGGGGCCTGGGGTCGTGACCAGAAAACCGCCGGCAGGGTGCGAATGATGGCTGACGGCAGCGCCGACTTTGCCAAGGCTACAGGGCTGACGCTCGACCTGAGCGCCCGCGGCATGGGGCTGCGCTCGAACCGCTACTCCATGCTGGTGCAAGACGGCGTGGTCAAGACCCTCAACGTCGAGGCGCCGGGCAAGTTTGAGGTGAGTGACGCGGCCACCTTGTTGGCCCAGGCCAAGGCGCTTTAACCGGACTGCCTTGACGTTTGAATGCCCGCTTGACGGGCTAAGAGATCCGATCCATAATCGCGGGCTTCGCCTGTTTTTGGCGAATCCATCCATCAAGCCTTGATGCCCTGGCAGCAGCTGGGTCGTTGGGGTCGACGGAACCAAGACTGATCACGTGCCTCCGGTTGTCGGTGGCTTGTGGTGCAAGTTGGGAAACAACATGATCCAGACTGAATCGCGGCTCGAAGTCGCAGACAACACGGGTGCGAAATCCGTGATGTGCATCAAGGTGCTTGGCGGCTCCAAGCGCCGCTACGCTGGCATTGGAGATGTCATCAAGGTCAGCATCAAAGAGGCTCAGCCTCGCGGGCGAGTCAAGAAGGGCGAGATCTACAACGCGGTCGTTGTGCGTACCGCGAAAGGGGTGCGCCGCCAGGATGGTTCGCTTATCAAATTCGACGGCAACGCTGCGGTGTTGCTGAATGCCAAGCTGGAGCCTATTGGCACCCGCATCTTCGGCCCGGTGACGCGCGAGTTGCGCTCCGAGCGCTTCATGAAGATCGTGTCGCTGGCGCCAGAAGTTCTCTGAGGAGCAGAGATGAACAAGATTCGCAAAGGGGATGACGTTGTCGTCATCGCGGGCCGCGACAAGGGCAAGCGTGGCAAGGTGCTGTCGCGTGCGGATGAGTCTCACCTGGTTGTGGAGGGTATCAACCTCGTCAAGAAGCACACCAAGCCCAATCCGCTGAAGGGTACAACGGGTGGCGTGGTTGACAAGACCATGCCCATTCATCAGTCCAACCTGGCTATCTTCAACCCTGTCAGTGGCAAGCCAGACCGTGTCGGCATCAAGCTGCTGGCCGACGGCAAGCGCGTCCGGGTGTTCAAGTCCAGTGGCGACGAAGTCAAGGCCGCCGCCTGACGCAGGAGAACAAGATGGCTCGTTTGCAACAGCACTACCGCGAAAAGATCGTCCCCGAGTTGGTCAAGAAGTTTGGCTACAAGTCGATCATGGAGGTTCCGCGCCTGACCAAGATCACCCTGAACATGGGGGTGGGTGAGGCGGTGGCCGACAAGAAGATCATCGAGCATGCCGTCGGTGACCTGACGAAGATTGCGGGCCAGAAGCCGGTGGTTACCAAGACCCGAAAGGCCATCGCAGGCTTCAAGATCCGCGAGGACCTGCCTATTGGCACCATGGTCACTCTGCGCGGCGTCCGCATGTATGAGTTTCTGGACCGGTTCGTCACGATTGCGCTGCCGCGAGTGCGCGACTTCCGTGGCATTTCCGGCCGGTCTTTTGACGGCCGCGGCAACTACAACATCGGCGTCAAAGAGCAGATCATCTTCCCCGAGA
>CAZRRW010000231.1:3318-3539 GCA_964602505.1 uncultured Burkholderiaceae bacterium | reverse complement strand
TGTTCCAGACGTTGGAGCGGAAGCAGAAGGCCAGGCCGACTGCGCACAGGATCAGCGGCGTGGCCTTGAGGGCCAGTTCGCTCAAGGCGCGGGGGCTGGACAGCGGATCGACAAAGAAGACGCGCAGCCCCCGCACCGGGTCCTTGCCAAGCAGCAGGAACAGACCCACGGCGATCACCACCGTGATGGCGAGGGCCAGCAAGGGTGACATGGCCGACATC
>CAZRRW010000231.1:0-3293 GCA_964602505.1 uncultured Burkholderiaceae bacterium | reverse complement strand
GGCTCCAGCCGGATCATGCCGACACCCCCTGCTGCGCGGCGCGCTCGCCGACCCACAGCCCGGCCATCCACAGGCCGATGCGTTCCACCGTGGCCTGGCCCGTGGGCAGCGACGGCGACAGGCGCCCCACCCCGTCCACCTTGGCCATCACATGCAGCCGGTCCGACACCTCAAACAATTCCTCCAGCTCTTCGCTGACCACCAGCACGGCACAGCCCGCGTCGCGCAGGGCCACGATCTCGGCGCGGATCTGGGCGGCCGCGCCGACGTCGACCCCCCAGGTGGGTTGCGACACGATCAGCAACTTGGGCGAGGCGCTGATCTCGCGCCCGACGATGTACTTCTGCAGGTTACCGCCCGACAGCGAGCGCGCCGCCGACTGCGGCCCACCCGCCTTGACCCGAAAGCGGGCAATCACCTGGGCGGCAAGGCCCTGCACCGCCCCCAGCCTGAGCCAGCCGAAGCGGCCCAGCGTCTGCGGCCCGGCACGGGTGAGCAGCATGTTCTGGGTCAGGCTCAGGGTGGGAACCGCGCCGCGCCCCAGTCGTTCTTCGGGCACGAAGTGCAGGCCCAGCGCGCGCCGTGCCTTGGGGCCGGCGGCCGACACATCCTGGCCAAACAGGCTGAGGCTGCCCTGCGCCTGGCGGCGGGAGGACAGCGGGTCTTCACCCGACAGGACGGCCAGCAGCTCCTGCTGGCCATTGCCCGACACCCCGGCAATGCCCACCACCTCGCCTGCTCGCACCTCGAGTGAAATGTCCGCCAGGGTCACCCCAAAAGGGTCCAGCTGTGGCAGGCCCAGCGACCTGACCGACAGCGCCACCTCACCCAGGCGCTGCTCGCGGTGCGCAATGGGCGGCGGCTCGGCACCGATCATCAGACGCGACAGGCTGGCCGCTGTCTCCTGACGGGGGTCGCAAGTGCCACTGACCTTGCCACCGCGAAGAACGGTGCAAGCCGTGCACAGCGAGCGGATCTCCTCCAGCTTGTGGCTGATGTAGACGATGCTGCAGCCAGTGGCCGCCAGCTGGCGCAGGGTGACAAACAGCTTCTCCACGGCCTGGGGCGTGAGCACCGAGGTCGGCTCGTCCAGGATGAGGAGCTTGGGACTCGTCAGCAAGGCCCGCACGATCTCGACCCGCTGGCGCTCGCCCACGCTCAGCGTATGGACCGGCCGGGCCGGGTCGACATCCAACCCGTACTCCTGCGCCTTGTGGGTGATCTGTTCGGTCACGGCCGACAGGCTGGGCGCATCGTCTAGGCCCAGCCAGACGTTCTCGGCCACGCTGACGGATTCGAACAGGCTGAAGTGCTGGAACACCATGGCGATGCCCAGTGCTCGCGCAGCCTTGGGCGAGCGCACCACGATGGGTTGGCCGTCGAACCGCATCTCACCAGCGTCCGGTTTGACTGCCCCGTAGATGATCTTCATCAGGGTGCTCTTGCCCGCGCCGTTCTCGCCCAGCAAGGCATGGATCTCGCCGGGCTGAACCGTCAGGGACACCTCATCGTTGGCCACCACGCTCGGGTAGCGCTTGGTGACACCAGTCAACTGCAGGCGGGGCGGCGGGGCATTCATGGGCGAAGGGATGGTAGCGCCACTTGAAACCCCGCCACCCGCCGGGTTGGCTGCAGCGCCCGCTTGCGGGCCCGCCGCTTGCTAGCAAAATGGGACTGTCTCATTCCACTTGCTCAAGCAGCATCTGTTCCAGCTTCATCCATGAGCAACGCCACCTCTGCCATCCGCTTCTACTTCCGTGGTGAGCTGCGAGAAGCGGTCGGCCAGCCCATCACCCGCACGGTGCTGCAGCACCTGCGCGAAGACCTTCACTGCACCGGCACCAAGGAGGGCTGTGCTGAAGGCGACTGTGGTGCGTGCACCGTGGTCGTGGGCGAGGCCGATGCCAGCGCCCCAGGCGGCCTGGCCCTGAAAACGGTCAACAGCTGCATCCAATTCCTGCCCACCCTGCACGGCAAGGCCTTGTTCACGGTGGAAGACCTCAAGGCGATGGCCAGCGACAGCACCCTGCACCCGGTGCAGCAGGCCATGGTGGACTGCCATGGCTCGCAGTGCGGCTTTTGCACGCCCGGCTTTGTGATGTCGCTGTTCTGTGCCTACGAACACCACCGGGCCGCCGGCAGCACACCCAGCCGCGCCCAACTGGCCGACGAGCTGAGCGGCAACCTGTGCCGCTGCACTGGCTACCGCCCCATCCTGGACGCGGGCGAGCGCATGTTCGCCCTGCCCCCCGCCCAACTGGACCGTGCTGCGGTGGCCCAGGCCCTGGCAACAGTCCCGGACACCGGGTTTGAGACCAGCGGGCCCGCGGTGCACCCCGCACCGCCTGGCGAGGCGCCGCGAACCGACCGGTTCTGGGCACCAACCACCTTGGACGACTTTGCAGCGCTGCGCGACGCGCACCCCAACGCCCGGCTGCTGGCCGGCTCCACCGACATCGGCTTGTGGGTGACCAAGCAGTTTCGTGACGTGGGCGACCTGCTCTACATCGGCAACGTGGCCGAGTTGCGCCGTATCCGTCGGACGGACAGCTGGCTGGACATCGGCGCGGGCGCGTCGCTGGAGGACGCCTGGGCAGCGCTGGCCAAGGAATTCCCGAACCTGGAAGAAGTATGGCGGCGCTTTGCCGGCAAGCCCGTGCGGCAAGCGGGCACCATGGGCGGCAACGTGGCCAATGGCTCGCCCATCGGCGACTCGGCACCGGCGCTGATGGCACTGGGCGCCACGGTGGTGCTGCGCAAGGGTGTCACCGAACGCGAGCTGCCGATCGAAGACTTCTACCTGGGCTACATGAAGAACGCGCTGCAGCCCGGCGAGTTTCTGCGAGGCCTGCGAGTGCCTTTGCCGGCGCGACGCCAGCACGTGCGGGTGTACAAGATCAGCAAGCGGTTTGACTGCGACATCTCGGCGGTCTGCATGGGCCTGTCGGTTGAGTTGACGCCCGGTGCGCCGGGTGAGCCCCCCCACGTGAACGCCGTTCGCACCGGCGTTGGTGGCATGGCGGCCACCGTCCAGCGGGCCAGGCACGCCGAGGCCGCGCTGGCTGGACACCCCTTCACCGAAGCGCGCGTCCACGCCGCGATGCAGGCGCTGGCCGAAGACTTCAGCCCGCTCACCGACATGCGGGCCAGCGCGGCCTACCGCCTGCAGGTGGCCCAGAACCTCCTCTACAAGTTCTGGCTGGAAACCGGGCCCAAGGCCCTGCCGGGTCAGGCGGTGAGCGCCTGGCACCCGACGCATCACTGCGAGGGGGCCTCCGCATGAATGCACAGAC
>CAZRRW010000230.1:0-3576 GCA_964602505.1 uncultured Burkholderiaceae bacterium | reverse complement strand
GATGAACCAGATCGGCCTGAGCGCCAACCTGATGTCGCTGGGGGGGCTGGCCATCGCCATCGGTTTGATGGTGGACGGCTCGGTCGTGGTGGTGGAGAACGCGTTCGCCCGCTTGGGTGCTCCGGAGAACGCGGCCAAGTCCAAGGCACGGGTGATTCTGGAGGCGGCCTCGGAAGTGGGCAAACCCGTGCTCTACGGGGTGGGCGTCATCATCCTGGTGTTCCTGCCCTTGCTGAGCCTGCAGGGCATGGAAGGCAAGATGTTCGCGCCCCTGGCCCTGACCATCGCCATCGCGCTGACGATCTCGCTCATCCTCAGCTTCACCATGACGCCCATGCTGTGCAGCTACCTGCTCAAGGGCGGGGCGGAACACGACACCTGGCTGCTGCGCAAGCTGAAGACGCCCTACCTGAAGATGCTGCACTGGTCACTGGCTCACCCCAAAAAGGTGCTGGCCACGGCCCTGGTGGCCCTGGGAGCCAGCCTGGGTGTGGTGCCATTCCTGGGCACGGCCTTCATTCCCACCATGCAGGAGGGCTCGATCACGCCGGTGATCGTGCGGGTGCCCAAGATCTCGATCGACGAGTCCATCCGCATGGAGAATGAGGCCATGCGGGCCATCAAGACCGTGCCTGAGGTGGCCATGGTGGTCTCGCGCCTGGGGCGCGGCGAGTCGGCCGCCGACCCGGGCCAGCCGCACGAAAGCGACCCCATCGTCACCCTGAAGCCCCGCCGCGAATGGCGCGATGGCTACACCCAGGAAGACATCGCCAACGAGATTCGCGATCAGCCAGCCCATTGCCGCCCGGGTGGACGAAATGGTGTCGGGCGTGCGCAGCCAGGTGGCGGTGAAGATCTTCGGCGACGACCTGGACGAGCTGCGCCGCACCGGCGACGCCATTGCCCAGGTGCTGATGGCCACGCCCGGCGGCACCGACCTGCGGGTGGAGCGGGTGTCGGGCCAGGAGTACCTGAACATCAAGATCGACCGAGCCGCCATTGCCCGCTACGGTATCAACGTGGAGGACGTCAACACGCTGATCGAGGTGGCGGTCCAGGGCCGGGTGGCCACCCAGGTGTTTGAAGGCGAGCGCCGTTTTGACGGCATCGTGCGCCTACCCGCCAACTTCCGCAGTTCGGTGGATGCCATTGGCGACATGACGCTGCGCTCGCCCACCGGCGCCCTGGTGTCCCTGAAGGACGTGGCCCAGATCACCCTGAACGACGGGCCGGCCCAGATCAGCCGCGAGGGTGGCAAGCGCCGCCTTGTGATTGGCGTCAACGTCCAAGGCCGCGACCTGGGTGGCTACGTGGCCGAGGCGCAGGCCCGAATTGCCCGCGACGTGAAGCTGCCCGAAAGCTACTACCTGGTGTGGGGCGGCCAGTTCGAGAACATGGAACGCGCCCTGGGCACCTTGAGCGTGATCATCCCTATCACCATCGCGGCCATCTTCTTCCTGCTGTTCATGCTGTTCAATTCAGCCCGCTACGCCACGTTGGTGATCACGGTGCTGCCGCTGGCCGCCATTGGTGGCATCGTCGGCCTGGCCGTCAGCGGCGAGTACCTGAGCGTGCCGGCTGCGGTGGGCTTCATCAACCTGTGGGGCATTGCCGTGCTCAACGGGGTGGTGCTGGTGAGCTTCATCCACCAGCAGCGCGACAGCGGCATGGGGCAGATTGAGGCCATCATTGACGGCTGCACCCACCGCTTCCGCCCGGTGATGATGACCGCCATGGTGGCCATGTTGGCGCTGATTCCGATGCTGTTTTCCACCGGCCCGGGCAGTGAAGTGACGCGCCCGCTGGCGGTGGTGGTGATTGGGGGGCTGTTCTCCAGCACCTCGCTCACGCTGTTGTTGGTGCCCGTGCTGTACCGTTGGTTTGAAGAAAAGCAGATCGAGGCCTGACGCAGGCCCGACCAGGAGATTGCCATGATCGAGATCCGTGCCATCGTGCGCCCCAACCGCGTGCCACAGCTGCGAGAAGCACTGCGGGCCATTCCCAACTTTCCAGGCATGACCATCTGCGACGCTGAGGGCTTCACTGCCCCGGCGTCCGCGGGCAAACGCACCGTGAAGGAAGAGCTGACCGACTTCACCAAAAAGGTCATGGTGACCGTGCTGGCCGACCGCGACATGGCGCAGGAAATTGAAGACGCGATCATCAGCGCCTGCCAGACCGGGCAGATTGGCGACGGCCTGGTGTGGAGCGTGCCGATTGAGCATATTCGCCGGGTTCGCAACGGCACGCTGATGTACCCGCGCGCCGAGTAGCTCGGCCTGAGGCTGAGGTGGCGCGCGGCCGTCACCTTTCGCGCCTAACATCGTTGGCGGGAGGAACCCGCCAATGAAGACCGACCCCAGCGCGGCGCGCAAAGGGTAATGGCCTCCGCGGGCAGTCAACTCGCGGGAACTCAACTCAGTAGTGATACCGAAGCTGCGCGATCTCTAGCGCGTCTTGGGTACTGCGGTACACCATGCGGTGCTCGTCGTTGATGCGCTTGGACCAGTACCCCGCTAGCGCGTGTCTCAAAGGCTCGGGCTTGCCGGTGCCGCCAAACGGGTCGCGCAGAGTCTCCTTGATCAACCCGTTGATGCGACGAACCAGCTTCTTGTCGGTCTGCTGCCAGTAGAGATAGTCTTCCCAGGCAGCCGCAGAGAAGACCAGTTTCATTCGCTGAGCGCGCGCTCAAGGCCCCGGCCTGCGGCCAGCTCTTCAATGGAAGCAAGCAGCCGTTTGGCGTTGGCGGGGCTGCGCAGCAAGTAGGCGGTTTCTTCCAGCGCCTTGTAGTCTTCAAGCGAGAGCATCACCACCGACTGCTCACCGTTTCGGGTCACGATGATCGGTTCGTGGTCATTGCAAACCCGGCTCATGGTCTTGGCCAAGTTGGCTCGGGCGGCGGAGTAGGTGATGGCGTCCATGGCGGTGCACTCGCTGAGTTGTACGAGTAATTGTACAGCTCTAGGGTGTTGCCACCCTGGTAAGCCATGGCCTAGCGCAAGGCCTGAATCGGGCGATATGCACGGCCCAGAAAAAAGCACCGAACTTGGCAAAGAGTTCAATGATTCCGGCCTTAACTGGACTTCCTTACTTTCAATCTATGGACGAAAATAGCCATCTATAGTTAATTAGACTAATCTTTGTTATCCAATTTCGGCATCGGCGAGCTGCCGCCCAGTTGCAACAGGCCTGCCGCTGAATAGATGCCCAGCTTGGCGCGGGTGTCGGTGATGTCCAGGTTGCGCATGGTCAGCTGGCCAATGCGGTCGGCCGGGCCAAAGGGCGCGTCTTCCACCTTCTCCATGCTCAGGCGCTCGGGCGCGTAGGTGAGGTTGGGGCTCTCGGTGTTGAGGATGGAGTAGTCGTTGCCCCGGCGCAGCTCCAGCGTCACCTCGCCTGTCACCGCCTTGGCCACCCAGCGCTGGGCTGCCTCGCGCAGCATGATGGCCTGCGGGTCGAACCAGCGGCCCTGGTAGAGCAGGCGGCCGAGCTTGAGGCCGTTGACGCGGTACTGCTCGATGGTGTCCTCGTTGTGGATGCCGGTGACCAGGCGCTCGTAGGCGATGTGCAGCAGCG
>CAZRRW010000229.1:0-3620 GCA_964602505.1 uncultured Burkholderiaceae bacterium | reverse complement strand
AGGGCATAGCCCCAGTCGCGGAAGCCGCCTTCGGTGAACTTCATGATGTTGCCCTTGTGAACCAGGGTCACACTGGGCTTGTCGTTGTCGATGGCGTACTGGATCGCCTTGCGCACCAGCCTCTCGGTACCCTCACGGCTGACCGGCTTGATGCCGATGCCCGAGGTGTTGGGGAAGCGAATCTTCTTGACCCCCATCTCGTCCTGCAAGAACTTGATGAGCTTCCTGGCCTTGTCGGTCTCGGCCTCGTACTCGATCCCGGCGTAGATGTCCTCCGAGTTCTCGCGGAAGATCACCATGTTGGTCTTGTGGGGCTCCTTCAACGGACTCGGGACCCCGTCAAAGTACTGGATCGGGCGCAGACAGACGTACAAGTCCAGCTCTTGGCGCAGCGCCACGTTCAGCGAGCGGATGCCGCCGCCGACTGGCGTCGTCAGCGGCCCCTTGATCGACACCACGTAGTCCTTGAGGATGTCCAGGGTTTCCTGGGGCAGCCACACATCCGGCCCGTACACCTTGGTGGATTTCTCGCCCGCGTAGATCTCCATCCAGGCGATCTTCTTCTTGCCGCCGTAGGCCTTGGCCACCGCCGCGTCCACCACCTTGATCATCACTGGCGTGATGTCGAACCCCGTGCCATCGCCCTCGATGTAGGGGATGACGGGCACATCCGGCACGTTCAGCGACATGTCGGCATTGACAGTGATCTTCTTGCCTTCGGCGGGCACTTTGACGTGCTGGTACATCGACGGGACTCCCTGCAGATGACGTTGTGAATGAACAGAGCCCGCATTCTAGAGGGGCATGCCCAAAAACAGCAACAGTCTTATATAAGACATAAGATAGAAGGCTCGCCGACCCGGACACAAAAAGTTGCCTTGCTTGTCAACCGGGCGTGCGAACCGGTCGTTGAGGGAGGGTCTTCACTTCCGAGGTCGCTTTTAAAAATCCTTTCGAAAGGGAACTGAAATGTCCAAAATCCTCGCCGCCCTGATGGTTGGTCTGTTTGCCACCGCTTCTTTCGCCCAGGCTCCCGCCCCCAAGGCCGACGCCCCCAAGGCTGAAGCCAAGAAGGAAGAGAAGAAGAAGGAAGAGAAGAAAGAAGCCAAGAAAGAAGAGAAGAAAGAAGCCAAGAAGTAATTTCTGGCCTTCCGCTAAAAAAGGGCACCTAAGGGTGCCTTTTTTCATGGCCGCACAGTTCGCGGCGGCCGCAGATGCCCTCTGGAGAACCCCTTGACCCTGACCATCGCACGGCTGTGGGCTGCCCTGGCCCTCGTCGCCTCCCTGTCTCAAGCCGCCTGGGGGCAGTCAAGTTTCAACCCCGACAACCTGCCGGTCGCGCAGATCAACGCCGGCGTGTACCTGATCCGCGCCGAGGTGGCGGCGACTCCAGCCAGCCGCCAGAAGGGCCTGATGTTTCGCGAAAGGATGGGCGACAACGACGGCATGCTGTTCGTTTTTGAGGCGTCGGCTGTCCAGTGCTTCTGGATGCGCAACACCAAGTTGCCCCTGACGATTGCCTTCGTGGCCGACGACGGCAGCATCGTCAACCTGGCCGACATGCAACCCATGACAGAAAACTCACACTGCTCCGCCCGGCCAGTGCGTTTTGCCCTGGAGATGAACCAGGGCTGGTTTACCAAGCGGGGCATCAAGGCAGGCATGAAGCTGGGGGGCGGCCCCTGGGCCAACCGCTAGACTTCCAAGTGTCGGTTACAAGAAAGAACTGGGGAAAACATGAAACATCAGCGATGGCTCAGGCAGGGCCTGACAGCGGCCGTCCTGTTCGCCTCGGCAGCTGGCGTCGCGAGTGCGCAAGGCTTGGTGCCCGACAACGCACCGCGTTTTGGCGTGTCCGCCGGACAGTACAAGGACCTGTCCCACGTGGTCGCCTGGTATGAAAGTGCCCCGTGGATCACGTGGCAGTTCGCCAACTCCTCCGTTAGCGTGGTTCCTGAGTGGAACCTGGGTTTTCTCAGCAGCAACCGCACCCTGGCAGCGGGCAGCGGCAAGGACGCCGTGCACATTGGCGTGGTGCCAATGTTCCGCTGGCAGTCGGGCGCCTTTTATGCTGAAGGCGGTATCGGCGCGACCTTTTTCTCGCGCACACAGTTCGGCAACCGCAACATCTCCACGAGTTTTCAGTTCCAGGACCACCTTGGCGTGGGCTACCACCTGACTCCTGCCACCAGCGTTGGCCTGCGCTACACCCACTACTCCAACGCCGATATCAAGCGCCCCAACCCTGGTCTGGAGACTTGGCAGTTCACCCTGCGCACCCGCTTCTGACGAGGCCGATCTCCGCCACACCACCCAAGTGCCCGGCTCAGCTGCATCGAACTCCACGTCCAGTGCAGCCCACGGGGTGGCGCACTACGAAAACTTTCCGGTTGCGTCCTGGCTATGCCCGGCACCACTGCGCCCGGCCGTGGTGGCCGTGTATTGGTTCGCTCGCGCGGCGGATGACCTGGCCGACGAGGGTGATGCCTCTGCCGAAGAGCGCCTGGCTTCACTGACCCACTACCGCGCCGAACTCACACGCTGTGCGCAGGCAGCGCCGCCGACACGTTGGCCAGAGATATTCGCTCCACTGGGCTCGGCCATCCGGCAACATGGCATTCCCGTGCCGCTGCTGCACGACCTTTTGAGCGCGTTTGAACAGGACGTGCGCCACACAGCAGCAGGCCACGTGTATGCCGATCTGCCCGAATTGCTCGCCTACTGTCGCCTCTCAGCCAACCCGGTAGGCCGCGTGCTGCTTCACTTGTTCCGCCAGACGGACGAAGCCTCGCTCGCACAAAGCGACGCAATCTGCAGTGCCCTGCAACTCATCAACTTCTGGCAGGACCTGAGCGTGGACATCCCCCGGGGCCGCTACTACTTGCCCAAGGACGCCGGGGATGCGCGCCAGCCAACGCCCGACCAGGTCAGGGCGATGTGCGAGCATGCCCGCAGCCTGATGATGCAGGGTGCCCCCCTGTGCAGGCGAACCCGAGGGCGCTTTGGCTGGGAGCTGCGCCTCGTGGTGCAAGGCGGGCTTCGCATCCTCGACAAGATCGAGGCCATCGGCTTCGCCAGCGCAGCCCAGCGCGTCCAGCTAAGCCGCAGCGACGCGCTGCTGATGGCTTGGCGGGCCGCGTGGATGTGAGACTCCGGTGATTTGCTGAGCGCCCTCTTGGTGGCGAGGCCTTCCGACTCGCCGACAATCCGCCGCGATGTCGTCTCCCGAACAATACGTCGCCGAAAAAGCAGCTGCGGCGGGCTCCAGCTTCACCCTCACCTTCCGCTTCCTGCCACCCGCCGGGCAAGCGGCCATCACCGCCTTCTACGTGTTCTGCCGCGAGGTGGACGACGTGGTGGACGAGGTGAGCGACCCTGGCGTCGCGGCCACCAAGCTGGCGTGGTGGCGCAAGGAGGTGGCCGCTGCCTTTGGCGGACGCCCCAGTCACCCGGTGATGAAGGCCCTGATACCCCACACCGCCGAGTTCGCCATCACGGCCCAGCAGCTGCAGCAGATCATTGACGGCTGCGAGATGGATCTCACCCAGAGCCGCTACCTTGACTTCGCTGGCCTGACCCGGTACTGCCACCTGGTGGCTGGGGTGGTGGGCGAGGTGTCT
>CAZRRW010000228.1:0-3621 GCA_964602505.1 uncultured Burkholderiaceae bacterium | reverse complement strand
CGCCGATGGAGATGCGAGCGGTGCTTCACAAGGATCTGGTTCGCGTCCGTGTACTGCGCCATGACCGACGGGGCCGTGCTGAGGGCAAGGTTCTGGATATTCTGTCGCGCTCGACGGATCCCATCATCGGACGCCTTCTTCAGGAGGCAGGCGCGTGGATCGTGGCCCCCGAAGACAAGCGGTATGGGCAAGACGTACTGATCCCACGCGGCGGTACGGCGAAAGCAAAGGAGGGGCAGGTCGTGGTCGTGGAACTCACGGAGACCCCCAGCTTGCATGCCCAGCCAATGGGTCGGGTGGTCGAGGTGCTCGGCGACATTGACGATCCTGGCATGGAGATCGAGATCGCAGTCCGCAAATACAGGGTGCCTCACGTCTTCAGCAAGGCAGCGCTTGCCCGTGCAAAAGAGCTGCCCGAGAAGGTCCGGCCCACGGACTGCAAGGGGCGTGTGGACCTGAGGGATGTGCCGCTGATCACGATCGACGGCGAAGACGCACGCGATTTTGATGACGCGGTCTACGCCCACAAACTTGAACTGGAAGGCACGGAGGGGTTCCGTTTGGTGGTGGCTATCGCAGACGTGAGCCACTATGTTGCCAGCGGCGATGCGATTGACGTCGACGCGTTTGAGCGAGCGACCAGTGTGTATTTCCCGCGCCGCGTCATTCCGATGCTGCCCGAAAAGCTATCCAATGGTCTGTGTTCTCTGAATCCAGGAGTCGACCGCCTTTGCCTTGTGGCCGACATGGTGATCGAGCATGATGGCGAGGTTGGCGCTTATCAGTTCTATCCGGCAGTGATGCACTCCCACGCCAGGTTTACCTACACGGAAGTGGCCTCGGTCTTGGTCAACACCAGAGGCACCCAGGCGGCGAAGCACGCCGATCGACTGCCAGGGTTGATCGACCTCCACGATTGCTACAGGACCCTGTTGCGCGCACGCAGTAGACGTGGTGCCGTGGACTTCGAGACGACAGAAACGCAGATCGTGTGCGATGAAAGCGGCCGTATCGAGCGAATCGAGCCTCGACTCCGCAACGAGGCGCATCGCATGATTGAGGAGGCGATGCTTGCGGCGAACACCTGTGCGGCAGACTTCATCCTGAACGCCCAGCATCCGAGTCTGTTCCGGGTGCATGAGGGGCCAACGCCTGAGAAACGTACAGCGTTGGCGAAGTATCTGAAGGCAGTTGGTGTGACCGCTCAGCTGCCTGACGCTCCCCGTCCGGGTGACCTGCAGGCCGTTGCGCTGCAGGTTCGCGACAGACCCGACTCGCAGCAGATTCACGCCATGCTGCTGCGTTCCATGCAGCAAGCGGTCTACAGTCCCCACAACGGTGGGCACTTTGGACTGGCGTACAGCGCGTACACCCATTTCACCAGTCCGATCAGGCGGTACCCGGACCTGCTGGTTCATCGGGTGATCAAGGCAATCCTGCGCCAAGCGCGCTACGACCTCGATCTGGACATTGAAGGCCTGGAGAGCACTGCGGAGTCACGCGCGACGGATGAAGTGCTCAGGTGGGAAGCGGCGGGGGCGCACTGCAGTGCAAACGAGCGGCGTGCGGATGAGGCCTCGCGGGACGTAGAGGCTTGGCTCAAGTGCCGCTACATGCGAGACAAGCTCGGAGAAGAGTTCGCAGGTACTGTGACCTCAGTCACTTCTTTTGGATTGTTCGTGGTGCTTGACGCACTCTACGTGGATGGCCTGGTCCACATCACCGAACTGGGCGGTGAGTACTACCGCTTTGACGAAGCCCGGCAGGAACTTCGAGGTGAACGGACGGGCATGCGGTACACCATCGGAGCACGAGTTCGGGTGCAGGTGATCCGGGTTGACCTTGACGGCAGGAGGATTGATTTCCGCCTGGTCGAGGAGAGCATGAGTCTGACCGATGAGTCGCCTGCGGCCAAACGAAGGCTCCCCAAACTAGATGCTGAAGTGACCTCGGACCTGAGTGAGTCGCTCGCATCGAAGGGACAACGCCGCCCTGACAACCGCGTGTCAGCTAGGCGTGCTTCGTCGAAGACATCAGGATCCGCCACAAAGCGTTCGTCCAATCCCAAAGAGGCAGCACGTTCTGTTTCCAGGAAGTCGCGCGGGCCCGCCTCCACCACGCAGGAACGGCGAGCGCGTCAACCGGTCGACCGATCGAGACGCGGCTGAGTCGGCCAGTCTTGGGTGATGCCTCTGTCGCCCGGTATCGAAACCGATGGCGTGATAAACTTATGATGTGAGTGGCGTTTGGCCGCTCACTAACGCACAAACGGACCTTCCAAGGTCTGTGGGCAGTGCCCGCAAATGGCAACTGGTCGCAGTCGGTCCGTTTCAGATCCAACCTCTGGAGTTTCTATGTCAGTGACCATGCGTCAAATGCTGGAAGCTGGTGTCCATTTCGGACACCAAACTCGCTTCTGGAATCCCAAGATGGCCCCCTATATTTTTGGCCATCGCAACAAGATTCACATTGTCAATCTTGAGAAGTCGTTGCCAATGTTCAACGACGCGGCGAAGTTCGTTCGCGACTTGGCAGCTCGTCGTGGGACGATTCTGTTGGTTGGTACCAAACGGCAGGCTCGGGAAGTGGTGGCCGCAGAGGCTCAGCGCGTTGGGATGCCTTTTGTTGATCAGCGCTGGCTGGGCGGCATGTTGACCAATTTCAAGACTGTCAAGGCTTCGGTCAAGAAGCTCAAGGAGATGCAGGTTCAGGCGGAGCAGGGGCTCGAAAGCCTGAGCAAGAAGGAAGCCTTGATGTTTCAGCGTGAGCTTGAGAAGCTTCAGAAAGACATCGGAGGCATTCAGGACATGGCTGCGCTGCCAGATGCCATTTTTGTCATTGACGTCGGATACCACAAGATTGCCGTGGCAGAAGCGCGCAAACTCGGTATCCCGCTGATCGGCGTGGTAGATACCAATCACTCGCCCGAGGGTATTGATTACGTGATACCGGGCAACGACGATTCGTCGAAGGCGGTTACGTTGTACGCGCGCGGTATCGCCGATGCGATTGCCGAAGGAAAGGCCAATGCTGTTGCCGACACGGTGTCTGCGGCCAAGACGTCTGATGACGAGTTCGTCGAGGTTCAGGAAGCTGCCTGAGCCTAGCTGGGCTTCGGATGCAAGGGCCCTTGAGGCCCTTTTTCGCAACTGCAACAGATTGGTTTTCGGAGAGAAGAGATGACAGCGATTACTGCGGGTATGGTGGGCGAACTGCGTGCCAAAACGGATGCCCCGATGATGGAGTGCAAGAAGGCGCTCACCGAAGCGGGCGGTGACATGGCCAAGGCAGAGGAGATCCTGCGCGTCAAGCTCGGCAACAAGGCGGGCAAGGCCGCTGCCCGCGTCACGGCTGAAGGGGTGGTCGCTGCCCACATTGATGGAGGCACCGGGTCTTTGGTGGAGGTCAATTGCGAGACAGACTTCGTCACCAAGAACGAGAGCTTTATCGCACTGTGCAAGGCCTGTGCAGAGGCCGTGGTACGACACAACCCGGCGGACGTCGCAGCCTTGGTGTCATCGCCTTTCTCGCTGGACGGCTTCGGTCCGACGATTGATGACGTTCGCAAAGGCTTGATCGGGAAGATTGGCGAGAACATGTCCATCCGTCGCTTCAGGCGCT
>CAZRRW010000227.1:0-3623 GCA_964602505.1 uncultured Burkholderiaceae bacterium | reverse complement strand
AGGCCTCAACGGATCCGCGGCGGTCAGGGCCATACTCCCACGCCATGAACCCCAATTGCCCCCAACCTGCGGAGCTGTCTGCACCTGGCGGGCAACGGGGTTTCACCATGGTTGAGGTGCTGATCGCCATCTTGATCCTCGGCTTTGGCATGCTGGGTACGGCGTCGCTCATCATGGTGTCGATGAAGTCGTCCAACTATTCCTCCTCCTCCTCCCGGGCCTTGTCGCTGGCCAGGGAGTACGGCGAGTTCATGCAGGGCAATGTGACTCAAACCCGGGTGATCACTGGCAATGTGTTTCTGATCGACACGAACGCGTCGTCCAGCCTGCCCAGCAGCACAGCCACCACCTGCCAGTTGTCGGATTGCAATTCGCAGGACATGGCGCGCGCCCAGATCAGCGACTGGGTGTCCCGCTTCAATGCACAACTGCCCAATGGACGTGCGGTCGTCTGCCGTGATACAGCGCCCTTCAGCAGTGGCACACCTCAATGGGCCTGCAACGGATCTGGCACCAACTATGTGATGAAGATTGGCTGGAATGCCCGATTGGGGTCTGGCGAAGAAGGAGGGTCCGGTACCTACAGCGTCACCGCCACCCCGCCCAAGATCGTGCTCACGGTCTATGGAGGCTTCTGACATGCAGCGCCATCGCGGCCAAGGCGGCCTGTCCCTGATCGAGATCATGGTGTCGCTGGTGCTGGCCAGCATCGTGGTCATCGCGGCCACCGCCGTGTTTGCGACGGCCAACCTGTCACGAGGCTCCCAGGACGCAGACGCCCAGCTTCAGGACACAGGCCGCTTCGTGCTGGCGGTGGTCACACGGTCTTTGCAGATGGTGGGGTATCAGGACTACCTGTATGACCCAGGAGCCACCAACACCTCCGCGACCCCGTTCGGGCGACTGTTGCGTGAGGTGCAAAACCCCGCAGGCTCCACCAGCGGGGGAACCGGCACCAACGCACCGCTCTTCGACCCGACCCGCACCGGCGGCGTGGCTGACATCAGCGGCGCGGATGCCGCCACCGCCTCCGGAAGCGGCAGCTCCGTGAACTTCGCCGCCACGACTGGCGTCGTCAACCAGAGTGACACCTTGTTCGTGCGCTTCCAGGGCTCCAGCACGCCGCGCAATTCGGGGACTGCCGACTTCACCGTGGTGGACTGTCTGGGCAACGGCATTCCCACGCCCCAAAGCGACCAGGATTTCGCCATCAACAACTTCGCCGTGCGTCTGGTGTCGGCCACGGCGGAGCCGGAGCTTGCATGCACCCGCCGCAACACCTCAAGCGGCCAATGGGACACCCAGCCCATCGCGATTGGCGTTGAGGTGTTTCATGTGGCCTACGGGGCAGACCCCAACAACGTCGGCATGCCAACGCGCTGGGTCACGGCCTCCACCGTCCCGTCATTGACCAATGGGTGGAAATCGGTGAGAGCCGTCCGCTTTGGGTTCGTCGTCCGGGGTCCCGTCGGCTCTGGCGTGCCGGGCACCCAGACCTTCTCTCCAGTTGGCGCGGGCCTGGGCACCTTCACGGCCCCCAATGATGGACGGCTGCGTCGCATGTACTCGTCGACCGTCTACATCCGCAACGAGCTGCTTCCATGACTACTGGCAGTCTTCATGGGGGCCTTTCGCGTGAGCGTGGCATCAGCCTCGTTGTGGTGCTCAGCATCATGAGCATCATCATGGTCATTGGCGCCATCGTGGCCCGGGTGGCGGTCGTCAACGAACGCAGCAGCCGCAACGACCGCGAACTTCAAATTGCCTTCCAGGCTGCCGAGGCGGCGCTGGCCGATGCAGAACGCGACATCTTCATCGCTGGCGTCACGGGACGGCCGTGCTCTTTTTCTCCCGCAGGCAGCCCGAACTTCATCCCGGGTTGCAACACTGGTGCCACCCTGGCTGGACTGTGCGCCACCGCCACGCCCACCGCCACCGCACCGGTGCACCGGTCGGTGGACTTCACCGTGACCGGCACCGGGCAGACCTCCGTGCGTTTTGGGGAGTTCACAGGCCAGACCATGGTGGTTGGCCAAGGCGGCACCAGCGTGCAGCTGCCACGCTACATCATTGAACAGGTTCGCCTGCCGCCGATTGATGGCTTTGGCGGGGCCGTCGGCGTGGACCCGAACCGTGAGTTCGCCTTTCTGGTCACGGCAGTCGGGTTCGGCTATTCCACAGTGGTTCAGGCCCGCCTGCAAGCTTTGATCCGCCAGCCGTCAACCCGCTGCAACGTGAACTGATGAATCCATGACGCGTCGCCTGATCTCGAATGTTTGGTTTCGTGCCCGCCATGCCGGCCTGGCGGTCTACGGCGGGCTGCTGTTTCTGCTGGCCTGCGGGATGATCGTGTTCTACGGCCTGGCGCGGGCACAGTCCCTGCCCAGTGCCATTGACCTGACCTTCGGCCCGATTGGCGCCATCAACAGCACCACCAACCTTGCCCTGGCCCTGTCGGTCGAATGGCCCACCGTGGGGCAGGCCTACCGCAACTCAAGCTACTACGACACCGCAGCCACCGGCACGGTCACCATCCCCGAATACCCCGGCTACTTTGATCCCCTGGGCTGCTACCGCTATGACAACGGGAACTCCCGTTTCGTGCGAATCCGAACGGCAACGACCCAGACCACCGGCAGCCTCATCAACCCCTATGACTGCAACACCGGGTTCGCCAGCTCCAACCTCACCACCTCTGGCAACGTGCTCAACTATGGAGCAATGTCGGCCATCGACATCCTGCGCTACGCCTTGACGGGCGGCGACCGGTTCACCGACACGACCGGGCTGACCGTACTCCGGCGAACCCCGCTTTGGCCGGGCATGGGCTTCGGCAACAGCCAGTTTGACAACAAGACCATCCCGCAGGCCGTCGTGGCCGCCAGCACGGACGCTGTGACCAACAGTGCCAACGCCAGACCCACCACGGCAATCACCATCACGTCTTGCAACGACGAGGTCTACTTCCACAATGGCTCTGGCAGCTGCGGCAGTACAGCTAATACATTCCACGCGTTCATTCCGGTGTCGGGCACCCAGACCGTGGCTGGCTTCACGACAACTTTCTCCGGTACGTCCACCTGGGGTGGCTGGTCGTCCACCGCCACAGCCGTCAGCTGGGTGGCTTCGGGTTCTCTCTCTGCGAACACGCCCACTTACCAGTCCATTGGAGGTGTTGCTCCTCCCGCCGCCAGTTCCACCCGGCTGTCTGCCTGGACCTGCGTGGACACCCGGGTTTCGGCAAACACTTCCACGGCGGCCATCTACCGGAATGACGGGGGGTTCACCTCAAGCGTCAATTGCTCAGCCCAAACGGCCACCGGTGCCTATCTCGCCAACAACGGACAGGTGCCACTGGCAAATCGCTTCAGGGCGCAGCGCAACACCGACTTCACCGTGTTCCGGCCGGTGGAGTCGGTGATCGTCCCCGGGTCTGTACGGATGACGTACAAGGCGCGGGTTGCTGTCTGCGACGCCAGCGAGGGGCCAACCCGCACAGACTTGTGCACGCTGCAGCCTTCAGGCAACTACAAGCCCACCGGGGTCATCCAGCAGTACGCGGACCGGGTACGCCTGTCGGCCTTCGGCTACCTGAACGACGACACTGAAGGGCGTTACGGCGG
>CAZRRW010000226.1:1691-3663 GCA_964602505.1 uncultured Burkholderiaceae bacterium | reverse complement strand
CGGCGACGTGCTGGTGCTGGGCAAACCCCTGGGCGTGGGCGTGATGAGCGCCGCGCTGAAGAAGGACGCGCTGACCCCGGATGGCTACGCCCGGATGATCGACGCCACCACCCGCCTCAACACGCCGGGGCCTGACCTTGCGGCGCTGGACGGCGTTCATGCACTGACCGACGTGACCGGCTTTGGCCTGGCTGGCCATGCGCTCGAGCTGGCACGCGGTGCAGGCTGCCAGGTGGTGGTGGACTGGGCCCAGGTGCCCCTGCTGCCCCAGGTGCGCGAGCTGGCCGCCCAGGGCTTTGTGACCGGGGCCTCGGGCCGCAACTGGGCCGGGTACGGGCACGAGGTGCTGCTGCCACGCGATTTCGAATCCATCGACCAGTCGCTGCTGACCGACCCGCAAACCAGCGGCGGCCTGCTGGTGTCGTGCACGCCGCAGGCGCTGCCGCAGGTGCTGGGCGTGTTTGCGCAGCACGGCTTCGCGCAGGCAGGCGTCATCGGCCATGTGCAGGCGGGCCCAGCGGGCCTCCAGATCCAGTGAAACTGCAGCTGCTCTCCGACCTCCACCTGGAGGTCATGCCCGACTTTGTGCCCCAGCCCGCCCCGGGCGCAGACCTGCTGGTGCTGGCGGGCGACGTGGGGGGGCAAGGCGCGGGCGACGGCCAGGGCAGCAAGCTGCCCGCCAGCGACCCCTTTGGCCTGGTGCGGTTCTCACCCGCGCTGGGCCATTGGCCCGTGCCGGTGCTCTATGTGCCCGGCAACCATGAATACGACGGGGCTGACTTCGACACCACCCACGCGGCCCTGCAGGCGGAATGCCAGCGCCTGGGCATCACTTGGCTGGAGCGCCAACGCGTGGTGATGCCGAGCATGCGCGAAGGCGCCAGCCGTGATGTCAGGTTCTTGGGCACCACGCTGTGGACCGACTTCGAGGCCTTGTCTGCCTGGCCTGAACACCTGCCCGGTGGCCCGACGCGCAACCAGAAGATGCGTGAGAAGGCCTTCGGTGCGGCCAACTTCTACCTCAAGAAGGCGCAGATTCAGCGGGGCGGCACCTGGATGGATGCCAGCGCCATTGCCGCGCTGGGGCGCGAGTGCCAGGCGTGGCTGAAGGCCGAGCTGGACAAGCCCTTTGCAGGCACCACCGTGATCATCACCCACTTTGCGCCCAGCCTCAAGAGCGCCGACCCGCGCTTTGGCATCCAGCCGGGCACCGCTGGGTTCTGCAACCGGCTGGACGACTGGATGCCCAGGGCCCAGGTCTGGCTCCACGGCCATCTGCACTGCGCCCACGACTACCTGCACCAGGGCTGCCGGGTGGTGGCCAACCCCTTGGGCTATGCCGACAAGGGCGAGCAGGTCGGCTTTCAACCCCACTGCCTGGTGGGCGTGGGCGCATGACCCAAGCCCCTGCGCCCCGCTTGCCGGTGGCGGCCACGCTGGGCGCAGCCATCGTGTTGGCAGGCGCCATCGCGGTGGTCAATGGCTTCGGCCGGTTTGCCTATGCCCTGCTGCTGCCGCCCATGCGCGACAGCCTGGCCTGGGACTACGCACTGTCGGGCTGGCTGAACACCGCCAACTCCCTGGGCTATGGCTGCGGCTCCTTGCTGGGCTGGTGGCTGCTGCGCCGCTGGCGGGCCGCCTCGCTGTTCATGGCGGGCCTCGCGGGGACAGTGCTCACCCTGGCGTTCTGTGCGGCCACCCAGTCACTGGCCTGGATGATGGTCTGGCGCTTTGCGTCGGGCGTGGGGTCGGCCTGGGTGTTTGCCTGCGGCGGTGCCCTGGTGGCTGCCACCTACCGTGACGCACCCGCCAAGGCGGCGTCGGCCATTGCCATCTATTACGCGGGCGGTGGCTTGGGCATGGGCCTGAGCGGCCTGCTGCTGTGGCCCGTGCTGGACGGGGCATGGCCCTGGCCCCTGGGCTGGCTGCTGCTGGCAGGGGCAGGCCTGCTGCTGTCGCTGGCGCCTGTGGT
>CAZRRW010000226.1:0-1664 GCA_964602505.1 uncultured Burkholderiaceae bacterium | reverse complement strand
CAGGCACCATCCACGCCGTCGACCACCGGTGCCACCCCACCCGCTGCGCCAACCCCCGCACCTGAGGCCCAGGCCATGGCAGACAGCGGCCACGCCCACCAGGCTCGCTGGCGCTTCGCCCCCATCACCGTGGGCTACTTCCTCTTTGGGGCGGGCTACATCGTCTACCTGACCTTCGTCATGGCGTGGATGCGGGAGCTTCAGTGGGACGTGGGCGCCTCCATCGGCCTGTGGGTGCTCATGGGTGCAGCGGTCATGGCATCGGGCCCCATCTGGAAGGGCTGGATGACGCGGTGGTGGCCCGCCCACACCTTCGCTGCAGCCTGTGTCTGCACCGCGGTGGGCACCGCGCTGCCCCTGGCCTTTAGCGGTGCCTTGGGCCTGCTGGCTTCGGTGTTGCTGGTGGGTGGCTCGTTCTTCATGGCCCCCAGTGCGGTCATGGCCTTCACCCGGGCCACCCTGCCAGAAGCCGACTGGGCCAAGGCCATGAGCCTGTACACCCTGGTGTTCTCCATCGGGCAGTGCGTCGGGCCAGTGGCCGCTGGGTGGCTGGCCGACCACCGCGGGTTGGGCAGCGCCATGGCGGCCGGTGCGCTCACCTTGCTGGGCGCTGCGGCCCTGGGCCTGGCACAGCGGCGCTAGAGTGCTGCAGCCCACACGGCGGGGTCGAAACCCACCAGGCTGGTGCCATCGTCCAGCACCAGGACGGGCCGCTTGATGACCGAAGCCTGGCCGCACATCAGCGCCAGGGCAGACGCGGCATCCCTCACCCCTGCTTGAGCGTCGGGTGGCAGCTTTCGCCAGGTGGTGCCTTGTCGGTTGACCAGTGCCTGCCAGCCATGGGCCGACACCCAGCCGGCCAGTGCCTCGGCGGGGACCCCCTGCTTCTTGTAGTCGTGAAAAGCATGCGCCACGCCTTGTTCGGCCAGCCACGCGCGGGCCTTCTTGACCGTGTCGCAGTTGGGAATGCCGTACAGGGTGATGGCCTTCGCCGCGTTCATTGCCTGGCGGTTCTCACGTTGGTGGGCAGCGCCTCGCTGCTGCTGGTGCGAAAGGGGTTGATGTCCACCCCGCCGCGGCGGGTGTAGCGGGCATAGATGCTCAGACGGTGGGGCTGGCAGCGGGCCCAGATGTCCATGAACATGCGCTCGACGCACTGCTCGTGGAACTCGTTGTGCTCGCGCAGGCTCACGATGTACTGCAACAGGCCGGCCTGGTCGATCGGCTGCCCGCTGTAGCTGATCTGCACACTGCCCCAGTCGGGCTGGCCAGTCACCAGGCAGTTGCTCTTGAGCAGGCGCGAGGTGAGCACCTCGCTCACGTCAGCCAGCTCGCCGGCCTCCCGGCGGGTCTGGTCGATGCGCAGCAACTCGGGGGCCGGGGTGTATTGGTTGCACTCGATGTCCAGCCGGTCCAGGTTCAGGCCATCGAGCTCGTGCACCGGCTCGCGGTCGAACAGTTCGGGGGCAAGCAGCCTCACACCCACGCTCGCGCCGACCACCGGTGCACCGCGCCAGGCCGCCTCGGTCAGGTCGGTGCGCAGCGTCTGGCGCACCGCATCAACGTCATCGAACGGGGTGTTGTTGAAGCTGTTCAAGTAGAGCTTGAAGCTCTTGCTTTCGATGATGTTGGGCGACTCGGTCGGCACGGTGATCTGCGCCAGC
>CAZRRW010000225.1:0-3673 GCA_964602505.1 uncultured Burkholderiaceae bacterium | reverse complement strand
AACAGATCATTGGCTTCCTGCGTGAGGCCGATGCCGGGCTGCCGGTCAAGGAGCTATGCAGGAAGCATGGCTTCAGCCACCCGCGCGACCCGCAGGGTCAACCCATCGACGCTGACCTGTTCCACCACAGGCGCGAGGCGCCATACCGAGGCGATGGACGTGTTGACGTACAGCCGTTCGACCCGCAAGGCTTCCTGCTGCCCGTTCGCGGACTTGATGCTCACACCGAAGACCTGCGCCTCCAGGCTCCACGGAGACAGACTGATTTTTTCAATCTGGACGGTGCGTCCCAGCGCATTGGTGGCCAGTTGCTCGGCCTGTGTCCGCATCAACCCAGGGCCCAAACCCCAGATCAACGCAACCAAAAGCAGCCAAACGACTGCAACTAACACCAAAAGACGCAAAGTCCACGACGTGAGCTTGCCCACTCCACCCCCAAGACGACTCATTTCAAATAACGAAAAGAATTAGTAAGCGATTTCTTATGGTTGACTGGTTATATGAAGGCCAGAACAATTCGGCACATTGCTGGTTAAAACTCCAGCGTTTGTTTGGCTGACGGCATCAACCCACTCACCTTGCCGCCCGCGGACGCCCGACCCGAGATCGCGTTCGCAGCCAAGAACCGAAATTGACAACTTGTTGAAAGGATCGCCATGACCTGGTCAGACCTTCTCGTTAATGTAGTGCTGGGCGCCGCGAATTCCGCGCTCGGCGCGGCCAGGACGGCCGCTGCTGCCGTGCGCACCGCGCTGCTAGACACCCTGAATGGCTTGTTTGAAGTGGCCCACAACGGCTTTGCGGTCATTGGGCTGTTTGCCGCCGCGTTCATGCTGGGCCTGGCCGCCAACCCGGAGCTGCGCACCCACGTTGAGCAGCGCGCCCACGCCTGGCTGTCGGAGCGCCAGATCATGGCTGAGGCCACAGGAGACGCCGACACGCCGCCGAGCCCTGGCGCCCTGAGCCTGACGGCCGAGCAGCTGCCCAGGGCCCAGGCGGCCGTGACCGCCTGGCTCAGCAGCAAGTATCGGGTGGCGCAGGAGCCAGTGGGCCGACTGGTGCAGGAAGCCTGGGAGATCGGCGATAAGACCAACATCGACCCAACGCTGATCCTGGCCATCATGGCAGTGGAGTCTGGATTCAACCCGTTTGCGCAGAGCAGCATGGGCGCCCAGGGCCTGATGCAGGTGATGACCAAGGTTCACGCCGACAAGTATGTGGCCAACGGTGGCGCTGGCGCCGTGTTCGACCCGGTGGTCAACCTGCGGGTTGGCGTGCTGGTGCTGCAAGAGCACATTCGCCGAGCAGGCAGCCTGGAGGGTGGGCTGCGCCAGTATGTGGGCGCGTCCACCGAGGCCAACGAAGGGGGCTACACCACCAAGGTTCTGGCCGAGCAGGCGCGGCTGCAGGCTGTGGCGCTTGGGCAGTTGAGAGGGCGCCCGAATGCCCAGGTGGCCGACGGCGTCCGTCCGGGCACCTCCAGGGCCATCCCGGCCGCTGCCTCGACCGACCTGAGCGACAAGCCCGCCAAAACCGATGCGCCCAAGGCGCGCGACGAACAACTCGCCTCGCTTTAAACTACACCCGTTGCGCGACTGGCGACACGGTGGCACCGGGCTCCCCCCAGCGCCGCCAAGGTGGGCCACCACCGGGGAGCGCAGCGGCCATGGCCAGGGGATGGCCTGGCTCCAGCCGTGCGCCTGGGCAGTTCAAACCCCATGGGTTCTGCGTGTTCAGGACGCCTGGGTGCTTGAGCCAGACGCCCAACCAGGCCCTGCCCACCACGGGCAGGGCCGCTGAAGGAACTGCATGTTTTCCCGTACCACCCTGATCGAACAAACCGACCCCGAGCTGTGGGCCGCCATCCAGAGCGAGAACCAGCGCCAGCAAGACCACATCGAGCTGATTGCCAGCGAGAACTACACCTCCCCTGCCGTCATGCAGGCGCAAGGCAGCCAGTTGACCAACAAGTACGCCGAGGGCTACCCCGGCAAGCGCTACTACGGCGGCTGCGAGTTCGTGGACGTGGCCGAGACGCTGGCGATCAATCGGGTGAAGCAGCTCTTTGGCGCAGAGGCTGCCAACGTGCAGCCCCACTGCGGTGCCAGCGCCAACCAGGCGGTGTTCCTGGCTTTCTTGAAGCCGGGCGACACCATCATGGGCATGAGCCTGGCCGAAGGCGGCCACCTCACCCACGGTATGCCCCTGAACCTCAGCGGCAAGTGGTTCAACGTGGTCAGCTATGGCCTGAATGCCCAGGAAGCCATTGACTACGACGCCATGGAGGCCAAGGCCCGCCAGGCCAAGCCCAAACTGATCATCGCCGGGGCCAGCGCCTACAGCCTGCACATCGACTGGGCGCGTTTTGCCAAAGTGGCCAAGGAGATTGGCGCCATCTTCATGGTGGACATGGCGCATTACGCCGGCTTGGTGGCCGCTGGCGTCTACCCAAACCCGGTGCCACACGCCGACGTGGTGACCAGCACCACCCACAAGAGCCTGCGCGGCCCGCGTGGCGGCATCATCCTGATGAAGGCCGAGCACGAGAAGGCCATCAACTCCGCCGTGTTCCCCGGCTTGCAGGGCGGGCCCCTGATGCATGTGATCGCCGGCAAGGCCGTGGCCTTCAAGGAGGCACTGGCCCCCGAGTTCAAGGCCTACCAGCAGCAGGTCATCCAGAACGCGGATGCGATGGCCCGGACCCTGATCGCACGCGGCCTTCGCATCGTGAGCGGCAGCACCCAGAGCCATGTGATGCTGGTGGATCTGCGCGCCAAGCAGATCACCGGCAAGGCGGCTGAGGTGGTGTTGGGCGAAGCGCACCTGACCTGCAACAAGAATGCCATTCCGAACGACCCGGAAAAACCCATGGTGACGAGTGGTATTCGGCTGGGTAGCCCAGCCATGACCACCCGTGGCTTCAAGGAGGCCGAAGCGGTGGCCACGGCCAACCTGGTGGCCGACGTGCTGGATGCCCCCAACGACCCGGCCAACCTCGCCCGGGTGCGCGATGGGGTGAAGGCGTTGACCGCGCGCTTCCCGGTTTACCGCTGAAGCAGGGCTTGAGCCTCTGACGGGCAACGGCCATGAAGTGCCCTTTCTGCGGCCACGACGACACCCAGGTGATCGAGACCCGGGTGTCCGACGAAGGCGACACCATCCGCCGCCGCCGCCGCTGCCCCAGCTGCGACAAGCGCTTCACCACCTACGAGCGAGCCGAACTGATGCTGCCGGCCATCGTCAAGAACGACGGCCGCCGGGTGGAGTTTGACCCCGCCAAGACCCGCAGCTCCATGATGATTGCCCTGCGCAAGCGCCCGGTGAGCATGGAGCAGATCGACGCCGCCATCGAGCGCATCCAGGACAAGCTGATGGCCACCGGCCTGAAGGAAACGCCCTCGAAAAAGGTAGGCGAACTGGTGATGCGCGAGCTGAAGAAGCTGGACAAGGTGGGCTATGTACGCTTTGCCAGCGTCTACCGTGACTTTGAAGACCCGGACGAGTTCAAGGCCGCTGCCGACGAGGTGCGCGGGCGCTAAGGCCTGGCGCGCCGATCCAGAATGCGCGGCCACAACCCACCGGCCGACGAACGGCACACGCCATTGGCTGAGCGGAACCAGGCCTCAACGGATCCGCGGCGGTCAGGGCCATACTCCCACGCCATGAACCCCAA
>CAZRRW010000224.1:0-3723 GCA_964602505.1 uncultured Burkholderiaceae bacterium | reverse complement strand
GCCCTGCGCGGGGCCACCGCCAAGACCACCACCAACGCCGACGTCTACAACCTGCTGGGCTATGCCACCCGAAAGGGCGGCGACGTGCCGGGCGGCATGGAGCACTACGCCACCGCGCTGCGGCTGGACCCCAGCCACCGAGGCGCGCTGGAATACCAGGGCGAAGGCTTCCTGCAACTGCGCCAGCTCGATCGCGCCGAGGCCAACCTGGCCACCCTGCAGCGGGTGGGCTGCGGCCCCAACTGCGAGGAATACCAGGACCTGGCTCGGGCCATTGCCGCCTTCAAGCGCGGCGAGGCGGCACCGGCCAACAAGCCGCGGTATTCGCGCTGAGGGCGGGCCCCACCACCTGGCGCGACGGCTAGGTGGCGCCCTGCGCCTTGGCTCGGGCACGCCGCCCCAGCCGCTGGCCCAGCCAGACCGCCAACACCCAGGCCAGCACCAGCGCTATGGACGAGGCGTGCGAGCCGCTGGGGTCGCGAAACTGCACGATGATGGCGCCCAGGGGCAGCATGCCCAGCAGCACGGGGTAGGCGGGCGCGCCCAGGCGGCTGACGGCGAAGGCCACCCCGGCGAAGGGCACGGCCATCCCAAACTGGTAGGCCAGCGGCACGCCAACCCACATCAGCCCAAACGCCAGGAACGACAGGCCAAAGCCCGCTGCCAGACCCGCGCCGCCCAACACCGCCCGTGCCAACCCGCGCATGGCCGGCTAGGCCCCGAACCCGCCGCGCACCGCCAGGGGCAGCCTGGGCGTGTCGGCGGGGTGAGGCTTGATCTCAGATAAGGGTTTGGGCGACATGTGAAGCTGATGGATGAAGCCGAAAATGACCCCAAGTTGACCAAATCGCCGCAACTGAGGCCCTCTCTGATTTACATTCGTAAATATTTAATCGTCTTGAAAAATGTTGTTTAGAAACGAAGATCATCAAATCTGGCCCTCGCTCAGCTCGCCCACCAAGTTGATGCTGAACCAGCGTTCGATGTCGGCCCCGCGCAGACCCATGGCCGCCAGGGTGTGCAGCTTGGCATAGGCGGCCTCGACGGTCATGTCGTGCCCATTGGCCACCTGGTGTTGCACCAGCAGGCCGCCGGCGGCATAGGTGCCCAGGCGCAGGCCGCCGTGGGCCGCCTGGGTGATGGCGGCCAAGGCCGCACCCTGCCCACGCGCCGCCGCCAGAAAGCGGGCCATGGCCCCGCCCAGGCTGGGCAAGGTGCCGGTGCCGTAGCAGGCCAGAAGCACGGCGTGGGGACGGCTGGCCAGCACGCCCCCCTGCAAAACGGCCGCGTCCATGCCCGGCGCAACTTGCACGAAGGCCACGCGGGTACTGGGTGGCTCAGCCGGCAAAGCTGGCAAATCAGCGACGGCCACAGGCGCCGCGGGCCAGACCGAGGCCTGCGCCTGGCCTGGGGGTTCGTCCTTCGGCACACCAAAGGCCTGGTGGCGCACGGCCGAGACCTTGCGCGCCCGGGCACCGGGCAAGCTGCGGCCGGCAAAGCACAGGCGCACACCGGGCACCGCCCCCGGTGCTGACACGTCCTTCAAGGCCAGCGCCACATTGGCGGGCGCGTCGCTGCCGTCCACGCCCCATGGCTCCATGGAACCGGTGATGGCCACCGGCTGCGGCAGCCCGAGCAGGGCAAAGGCCAGGGCGCTGGCCGTGAAGGCCATGGTGTCGGTGCCATGCAGCACCACAAAGCCGTGAAAGTGCGCCGCCTCTGTGCGGATGGCCTGCGCCATGCGCCACCAGTCGGTGGGCGTGGCCTCGGCGCTGTCGATGGGCTGGCCGATGGAGCGCACGGCCACCGTGGCGCCATTGGCGGCTGCCGGGCCCTGGGCATCCAGGTGGGCCTGCAGCAGGGGCACAAAGGCTTCCGACGGGGCCAGGCCGTCTGGCCCAGGCACGCTGGCGATGGTGCCGCCGGTGCACAGCACCAAGATGCGGCGGGTCACGCCAAGCCCCCTTGGGCAGGCTGCGCCGCCGCCCCAGGCGCGGCGGCAAACAGCCGTTGGGTGTAAGGGTGTTGCGGGCTGGCGTAAAGCGCGGCGGTGTCGCCCTCTTCAACGATGCGGCCCTGGTGCATGACGATGACGCGGTCACACAGCTGGGCAGCCACCCGCAGGTCGTGGGTGATGAAGACCATGGCCAGTTGCTCGTCGGTCTGGATCTCGCGCAGCAGCCTCATGATCTCGGCCTGCACGCTCACGTCGAGGGCGCTCACTGCCTCGTCGGCAATCAGCACCCGGGGCTGGCAGGCCAGTGCGCGCGCGATGGCCAGGCGCTGGCGCTGCCCGCCCGAGAACTGGCTGGGGTAGCGCTGCAGGCCTTCACGCGGCAGCTTCACCCGATCCATCAGCCGTTCGGCCAGCGCGCGCGCCTGCACCGTGGGCAGGCCGAAGTTGACCGCCCCCTCGATGAGCGACTCGCCCACCTTGAGGCGCGGGTTCAGCGAACGGTTGGGGTCTTGAAACACCACCTGCACCCGGTTGCGCAGGGGGCGCAGCTGGCGTTCAGGCAGAGTGGCCACCTCTGCATCGCCCCAGTGGATATGCCCGGCGCTCGGGTCGATCAAACGCATCAGGCAGCGCGCCAGGGTGCTTTTGCCAGAGCCGGATTCGCCCACCACGCCCACCGTTTCACCAGGGCGCACGGCCACGCTGGCGGCCTGCAAGGCGGCGGTTTCGCGGGAGGCGCCCAGCAGGCTGCGGCTGACATAGGTTTTGCTGACCGCCTGCCCGCGCAGCGCAGGGGCGGCCTGCGGCACTGGCCGCCGGGACGGCGGCCTCATGCTGGGCACGGCGGCCAGCAGTTGCTGGGTGTAGGCCTCACGCGGGGTGCGCAGCACCGCGTCGCGCGGGCCTTGCTCGACGATGCGCCCCTGGTGCATCACCGCCACCTGGTCGGCAATCTCGGCCACCACCCCCATGTCGTGGGTGATGAACAGCACGGCCTGCCCCTGCTCGCGCTGCATGTCGTCCACCAGCGACAGGATTTCCTGCTGCGTGGTGACGTCCAGCGCCGTGGTGGGTTCGTCGCAGATCAGCAGCGCGGGCTTCAGGATGGTGGCCATGGCGATCACGATGCGCTGGCGCTGCCCGCCGCTGAGCTGGTGCGGATAGCTGGCCGCCATGCGTGTCGGCTCAGGCAGGCGGACCCGGTCGAACACGCGCACGATCTCGGCCTTGCGCTGGTCCGCAGGCCAGTCGGTGTGCTGGCGCAGCAGTTCGTCCACCTGGCGGCCACAGGGCATCACCGGGTTCAGGGCCGTCATCGGCTCCTGGAACACCATGCCCATGGCAGCACCCCGCAACTGGCGCAGGCGCTGCGGGCTGGCGGCCAGCAGGTCTTCCCCCTTCAGCCGGATGCGCCCGGCCTGGGGCACCAGGCCCTTGGCCAGCAGGCCCATCACGGCCATGGCCATCACGCTCTTGCCCGAGCCAGACTCGCCCACCACGCACAGGGTCTGCCCAGCGCCAACCTGCAGGCTGGCGCCCTCGACCGCCCAGACGCGGTCACCCCCGGCGGGCAGGGCCACGCCGAGGCCGTCGATGGCCAGCACCGGGGCGCGCCTGGGGGAAGGAGCGTCCATCAGCGCTTGGCGAATTTGGGGTCGAGCACATCACGCAGGCCGTCCCCCAACAGGTTGATGGCCAGCACGGTGGGCACCAGAAACAGTGCCGGGAACAGCACATTGCCCGGGTGCAGGCTGAATTGAACCCGG
>CAZRRW010000223.1:0-3731 GCA_964602505.1 uncultured Burkholderiaceae bacterium | reverse complement strand
GTAGGCACCATGGTGGTGGACGAGAAGCTCGAAAGCCTGCGAGAGGCCACCAGCGAGGACATCGGCGGCATCCTCCAGTTGATCGCACCCTTCGAGGCCGACGGCACGCTGGTCAAGCGTGACCGAACCGAAATCGAGCGCGACATCGACAACTACACCATCATCGAACATGACGGCGTGGTGTTTGGCTGTGCAGCGCTCTACCCCTACCCGGAGGCGCGCACCGCCGAGATGGCGGCGCTGACCGTGAGCCCGCACAGCCAGGGGCAAGGCGACGGCGAGAAGATCCTCAAGCGCGTGGAGCAGCGCGCCCGCGCCCAGGGGCTCGACAGCATCTTCGTACTGACCACCCGCACCATGCACTGGTTTATCAAGCGCGGGTTCTCGCAGGTGGACCCGGACTGGCTGCCCGAGGCCCGCAAGCGCAAGTACAACTGGGACAGAAAAAGCCAGGTGCTGGTGAAGCGTCTGGCCTAGCCGCGTTCCCAGGGGAGTCCGCGCGCCTGCCACCCGTCGAGGCGGCCGCGCACCCCTTGCTCGTCCGGCCGACCCTCAAAGCCCTCGATCACGTTGAAGGCCTTCAAGTAGCCCGCCAGAGACGCAGCCTGGGCCGCATGGTGGGAACGCACAGCACTGCGGCAAAGAAACAGCACCATCTGCTCAGGGTGCACCGTATCTCGAAGGTCTTGCAGAAAGTGCGGGTTGCGGTCACCGCTGGCATGGTTCCACGGCACCAAACGCGTGCCCGGCACATGGCCAATGTCGTGCCACTCCAGGGCGGTTCTGACGTCCACGATGACAGCCTGGCCGCTGCGCCACAACTGCCAGGCCTGCTCGGGCGAGACTTCACCCGCGTAGCCCAGATCGCGTTGGATCTGCTGCGATTCGATAATGAGGTGTTCGTTGCTCATGCGGCGCCCCTTGTCAGAGCGGGCCATTCTGGGCAGCCGCGTCGCAAACCCAAACGATTGTTTTGCTGTTTGCTTATTCGGTCTCTCTCATATCAGCCGACACTCAGGAATCACACCATGGCACGTACCGTTCAATGCATCAAGCTGGGCCACGAAGCAGAAGGACTGGACTTTGCACCCTACCCTGGCGAGTTGGGCAAGCGCATCTACAACCAGGTGAGCAAAGAGGCTTGGGCCGCCTGGCTGAAGCACCAGACCATGCTGGTCAATGAGAACCGCCTGAATCTGGCCGACGCCAGAGCCAGACAGTACCTGGCCCGGCAGATGGAGCAGCACTTCTTTGGTGGTGGCGCCGACGTCGCAGCCGGTTACGTGCCTCCCGCTCAGTAAGGTTCCGCATGCGCCGCGCTGTGGTCATCGGCGCAGGGCTGGCCGGTGCATCGGTGGCGCACGCGCTGGCCATGCGCGACTGGCAGGTGACGGTTCTCGATGCGGCGGCTGCGCCCGCGCAAGGCGCGTCGGGCCTGCCCGCCGGACTGATGAGCGCCCGATCTGGCCGACGGTCAGACGCATCCGCCTCGCCGCTGTCCCTGGCCGCAGCCGCGGTCACCCGGCGCGAGCTGGCCTATCTGCGCGAAGGTGTGGACTGGGCCCCCAGCGGCGCCGTGGTCATGCCGGGCGCGCAGGTCGATGAGACCGTGTGCTGGGTGCGTCCGGTGAGCCTCGTTCATCATTGGCTATCCCACCCCGGGATTGAGCTGAGGCTCAACACGCCGGTTCCCAGCCTGGCGGCACTGGCTCCGCTCTGCCCGGGTGCAGAGGCTGTGATCGTCTGTGCCGGCCAGCACAGCAAGGCGCTGCTGCCGCTCCTGCAAACCCACACGGTACGCGGCCAGGTAAGCCTGGGGCGGGTACCACTTGATGTGCCCTGGCTGACCCGTCCGGTTCGCGGTCATGGCACCTTCATCCCGTCGGCCCAGATCGACGGACAAGCCCACTGGCTGTCCGCCGCCAGTTACGAGCACGAGCGGCTTGATCTTCTGGAAAGCAAGGCCGAGCATCAGCAGAACCGAGACCGGGTCAGGTATCTGGTGGGTGCCAAGCATCCGGCGTTGGCCCAGTGGGTCGATGCCCAGTTCCAGTCGGGCCAGGTTCAGGCCTGGGTAGGCCTGCGATGCACATCCCCGACGCGGCAACCCGTTGTCCAGCGGATGACGGACCCGCACCACAGCCGGGTCTACGTTCTGACCGCTCTCGGCTCACGCGGCATCACGATGGCAGCCCTGCTAGGTCAGCAGTTGGCCCAGCAGGTGGACCATGATGATGCCTAGGGCTTGTCCACCCTACGGCTGAAGAGCGCGCCGCCCGCGACAGGGTGTTCCGGCTTCAGGCGGCAGACCGCCTGGGCCGGATGACACCAGCCAGCAAGACGATAGCCAGCCCGGTCAGCGCCAGAAAAGACCAGCTGGCAATCGACAAGCCGAGGAACGACCAGTCGACCTTGGTGCAATCACCGCTGCCACGCAGGATGAGCGGCAGTGCACGGCTCAGTGGGAAGGTCTCGACGATGCCCCAGAAGTCGCGTCCACAGGACGCTTCCACTGGCGGATACCACTGCAGCCAGGTCTGACGGCCCGCCACCACAGCACCCAGGCAGGCCAGCACGGTCGCCAGGCCTGCTGCTAGCCGGTGTACCCAAGCCACTTGGAACATGCAGGCACTACCCGCGACCAAGGCAATGGACAGATAGGCGTAACGCTGAAGGATGCACATGGGGCAAGGCTCAAGGCCCAGGCCGTACTGCATGAGCAGCCCGACGCCGACGAGCAGCAGGCTCGCCGTGGCCACACCAGCCAGCAGGGCTCGAAGTCTCATGCCGTACCCGTGGTGGCAGGCTGCAGGAACACGCGGCCGCTGCGGGGGCGCACCTGAAGCAGGCCCCCCTCTTGGGCACCCAGAGCTGCGAACGCGTCGCTGCTGACCTCGGCCTCCAACTCCTGGCCTGCCTGAGCGCCATCGACACCGTCTGCAACGAGGTCAAGACGCGTGGTAGCCCCAAGCGTCAATGCCCGGCCCAGACGGACCCGAATGCCAGATGGCCACGCCGCCGCCGCTGTACGGTCGGGCACAGGCTCCACCAGCAGTTCATGGGGCCGTACATAGGCCAAAGCAGGCTGGGCATGGGCGGTCTGCAAATCGGGGGCAAGCAGGTCAAAGCGCCCCGCACCCCGTTCGTCGGCCACAAATACTCCACCGTGCACCGTGCCTGCGAACTGGTTGCAATGCCCAAGAAAGCCATACACGAAAGGGGACGCTGGTGTGTCCCAAACGCTTTGGGGCGAGCCGATCTGCTCGACGCGCCCACCACTCATCAGAACCACGCGGTCGGAGACCTCCAACGCCTCCTCCTGGTCGTGGGTAACGAACAGGCTGGTCACGTGCAACTCATCATGCAGGCGCCGCAGCCAGCGCCGCAGCTCCTTTCGGACCTTGGCATCCAGCGCGCCAAAGGGCTCGTCCAGCAGCAGCACCTTGGGCTCCACCGCCAAAGCACGGGCCAGCGCGATGCGTTGACGCTGTCCTCCGGACAGCTGCCAGGGAAAGCGGTCTGCCAGCCAGTCAAGCTGCACCAGGTTGAGCAGCGCATGAACCTTCTCGCGAATCTGCGCCTCACTGGGGCGCTGGCTGCGCGGCTTGACCCTCAACCCAAAGGCCACGTTCTCGAACACGCTCATGTGCCGAAACAGGGCGTAGTGCTGGAACACAAACCCCACCTGCCTCTCGCGGACATGCAGATCGGTGGCGTCTTCACCCGAGAAG
>CAZRRW010000222.1:0-3755 GCA_964602505.1 uncultured Burkholderiaceae bacterium | reverse complement strand
AACGGCTACACCCCCATTCACCTGCTGGTGCTGGTGACGCTGACCTCGGTGCCACTGGCCATCTGGTTTGCCATCACCAAGCGGTTCGAGGCGCACCGCCGCACCATGCTCAACACCTACTGGGGCGCCTGCATCGTGGCGGGGGCCTTCACCCTGCTGCCCAACCGCCTGCTGGGCCGCTGGCTCTGGCACGACGCCCTGGGCATCAGCCCGGCCACCCTGGGCCAAGCCCAGGGTATTTTGAAAGCCACGCCCATGTGGGTGTGGGTGCTGCTGGTGGTGCTGCTGAGCGTGGGCGTGTCGCAGTTGCGCAGCCGCCGAGTGGGGCTGGTGCGCGCACTGGCCTTTCCGCTGGCCATGCTGGCCTTTGCCGCCTGGGGCGTGTTCAGTGCCTTTGGCGCCGGGCTGGCCGCCGCCGTGTGGGCCGCCAGCTTCATGGCGCTGCTGCCCCTGCTGGCCCGCGTGCCCATGGTGCGCGGCGTGCGGTGGGACGCCTGGCGCGAACAGTTCCACATGCCGGGCAGCGTGGTGCCGCTGCTGATCATCGTCGCGGTGTTCAGCCTCAAGTACACGGTGGCCGTGAAGCTGGGCTTCAACCCGGCCCTGGCGCACGACCTCGGCTTTGCCTTGCCCGTGGCCACTGCCTACGGCGCGGTCAATGCGCTGCTGGCCGCCCGCGCCTGGATGCTGTGGCAATTGGCGCGGCCCGCGCAATCCGCACGGCCATTGGCTACCGCGTGAAGGGCGCAACCATGAAAGCATTTACCTTCACCCTGGCCCTGCTGGCTGTGCTGGCAGCCGGGGGCAACGTGCGGGCACGAACGGCCGCACCGCCCGCGCCGCCACCCCTGGCCCAGCCAGCAGCGCCTACCCTGGGCCTCACCACACTGCCAGCCCGCGACGGCCTGCTGGAAGTGACCATGGCCTACCCTAGTGCAGCGCCTGAGCAGCCGTTCACCCGGGGGCCGTTTCAGCTCAGCGCGGCCCGCAACGCCGAGCCCACCCGTACGACGCTGCCAGTCAGTGGCCGCCTGGTGGTGATGTCGCACGGCACGGGGGGCTCGCCCTGGACTCAGATGGACCTGGCCCGCGCCTTGGTGCAGCAGGGCTTTGTGGTGGCCATGACCTCGCAACGCCTCGACAACTCGGACGACATGCGGAACTCGGGCCCCGACAGCTGGAAGACGAGGCCCATTGAAATCAGCCGCACCATTGACGCGGTGGCCGCCGACCCGCGCTTTGCGCCCCTGCTGCGGCTGGACAAGGTGGGCGTGTACGGCATGTCGGCCGGTGGCCTGACTGCCCTGACCCTGGGCGGGGCCCGCTGGTCGCCCGCGCAGTTTGCCCGCCACTGCGACGCCCACGCCGCGGAAGACTTTCCGGCCTGCGCAGGCCTCAATGCCCAGCTCAATGGCGGCCTACTCGACGGGGTGAAGGTGCGCGTGGCGCAGATGGTCATCCGCCAGCGCTTTGCCAGCAGCGAGGACGACCAGCGCTGGTGGAGCCACACCGACCCGCGCGTGGCCGCCGTGGTGGCTACCGTGCCCATGGTGGCGCCGATTGACCTGCCTTCGCTGGGTGGCCCCACGGGGGTGGCCATTGGCCTGATCACCACTGGGCAGGACCGCTGGCTCAACCCGCGCCTGCACCGCGACGCGCTACTGGCCGCCTGCACCCGCTGCGAACGCGTGGCCAACCTGCCCGCTGCGGGGCACGGCTCCACCCTCTCGCCGTGGCCGCTGGCCCAGCTGAACCTGGGCGCCTATGCCACCTGGCTGTTGGAAGACCCACCCGGCTTTGACCGCAGCGCCCTGCCCGCCACCTTCGAGGCCGTGGCCCGTTGGCTCGCTGCCCAACTGCGTTGAGCGCCGCGCCAACAGCGCCATACTTGCGCGATGTTCGTCTCTGACCCGGCCAACACCCCCGTCAGCCAGCAGCGCTGGCTGCGGCGGCTGCTGATCGTCAGCGCCTTCAACGGCGTCATCACGGTGGTGATGCACCTGGTGGGCACCAGCTACGACCCGTTCTGGCGGCACGCCATCTACTCGTTTGCCATTGGCACCTGCATTTGGCTGTTCATCGAAGCCGGGCTTCGCGTGGTGGACCGGCCGGGCCAGCCCATCCCCTGGCCCTACGTGGCCACCGCCACCGTCATTGGCGTGCTGCTGGGCCTAGTGGTGGGCACCACGCTGGCCGACCTGATCAACGGCCGCGCGCCCTTGCAGTTCTGGCGGCGCAAGCCTGAATTTGCCGGGGGCCTGCTGGTGATGAGCCTGTGCGCTGGCTTTCTGGGCACGCTGTACTTCCTGTCGCAAACCCGCGTGGCGCAACTGCGCGAGCAGGCCGAGGCCGCCCAGCGCCAGGCCACCCAGGCCCAGCTGATGCTGCTGCAAAGCCAGCTGGAGCCGCACATGCTCTTCAATACCCTGGCCAACCTGAAGGCCCTGATTGCCGCCGACCCCAAGCGGGCCGACGCCATGCTGGAGCGGCTGATTGCCTACCTGCGGGCCACCCTGCAAGACGGGCGCAAGGCGCACGAGCAGGCCAGCACCCACACCCTGAAGCAGGAGTTTGCGCGGCTGGCCGACTACCTGGCCTTGATGCAGGTGCGCATGGGCACACGCCTTCAGGTGAACCTGCAGCTGCCCGCTGACGCCGAGCAGCAGCCAGTGCCGCCCCTGCTGCTGCAGCCCCTGGTGGAGAACGCCATCAAGCACGGTCTGGAGCCCCATGTGGTCGGCGGCACCGTGGCGGTGTCGGCCCGCCTGGACGGGGCCCGCCTGGAAGTGACGGTGCAAGACGACGGCGCGGGCCTGCCCGCCGCGGGCTTGGGCACCAGCCCAGGCGGCTATGGCCTGCAAAGCGTGCGCGAACGCCTGCGCACCCTGTATGGGCCAGAGGCCACCCTGCAGCTGGAGGCCCTGCCCACTGGCGGCACCCGCGCACGCGTGGCCTGGCCCCTCACCCACCCACTCACCCACCCTGTGGCCCCCAAGCCCGGCACCTGACCCACTGCCATGCCCACCGCCCTCATTGCGGAAGACGAACCCCTGCTGGCCGACGCGCTGCAAGCCGCGCTGCGCGAGGTGTGGCCCGCCCTGCAGGTGCTGGAGGTGGCGCCCGACGGCGAGAAGGCCGCCACCAAGGCCCTGGCCTTGCGGCCGGATGTGCTGTTTCTGGACATCCGCATGCCCGGCCTGACCGGGCTGGAGGTGTGCGAACGCCTGGCCGACGACTGGCCCAGCGACACCGCCTTCCCGCAGATCGTCTTTGTGACGGCCTACGACGAGTACGCCGTGCAGGCCTTCGAGGCCCGCGCAGTGGACTACCTGATGAAGCCCGTCAACGCGCAGCGCCTGGGCAAGACGTGCGAGCGCCTGCAGGCGGCGCTGGCCACACGCACCGCGCCCGGCGGTGACGCCCTGGCCCAGGCCCTGCAGCAACTGCACGCCGCCCTGCCGGCCGTGCGCGCAGCCGCCCACCCGGTGCCCGACGCCCAGCCCCTGGCCGAGTTGCAGGCCATCAAGCCCCTGCCGCTGGACTTTGTGCGCGCCGCGCATGGCAACGAAACGCGGCTCATCCGCCCGGCCGACGTGATTGCGCTGGAGGCGGACGACAAGTATGTGGTGGTGTACACCGTGCCCGAAGCGGCTGACAAACCCGCTGGCGAAAGCCTGATCCGCACCCCGCTCAAGGATCTGCTGCCCCGGCTGGACGCCACGGTGTTCTGGCAGGTACACCGCTCCACCGTCATC
>CAZRRW010000221.1:0-3756 GCA_964602505.1 uncultured Burkholderiaceae bacterium | reverse complement strand
ACCAGCCCTTTGTGTCTGCCGACGGGCAGGTGGTGGTGGTGCAGAACGGCGAGATCTACAACCACGTGGAGCTGCGTGCCGCGCTGCAGGCCCAGGGCGTGGCATGCGACACCCAGTCCGACACCGAGGTGATCCTGCGTTGGTACGAGCTCGAAGGCATCGACTGCCTGCACCGCTTCAACGGCATGTTTGCCATCGCCATCTGGGATGGACGTGGCAACCAAGGTGATGGGGCCTTGTTCCTCGCGCGTGACCGGCTGGGGGTCAAGCCTCTTTACGTCTGGGACGACGGCCGGGGCACCGTGGCCTTTGCCTCCGAGATCAAGGCCTTGCTGGCGGCGGGCGCCCCCGCAGCCGTGGACCGCGAGGCGATCCACCACTACCTGAGCTTCAACTACGTGCCTCCGCCTTTGACCATCCGCAAGGCGATCCGCCAGGTGATGCCGGGCACCTTCTGGCGGGTGGACAGGCGCGGGGTGACCGCTCGCCGCTGGTGGTGCCTGGCCGAGCAGCGCGCCATGGACTACCAAGAGCCCGACTGGCGCGAGGAACTGATGGCCACGCTGGATGATGCGGTACGCATCCGCATGCGGTCTGACGTGCCGTTCGGGGCTTTTCTGTCGGGAGGGGTGGACTCGTCGACCGTGGTGGGCCTGATGGCGCGGCATGCCGCCGAGCCGGTGCGCACCTACTGCATCGGCTTTGCTGACCCGCAGTTTGACGAGTCTGCGTTCGCGCAACAGGCCGCACAGCGGTTTGGGACCCGCCACACCTGCGAGATCGTCGAGCCCGACATGCTGGCCAGCTGGCCGAAGGCCCTGCACCATTGCGACCAACCCCACGGTGACGCGTCTTTCATGCCCACCCTTCGGGTCAGCGAGTTGGCGGCCAGGGACGTGAAGGTGGTGCTGACAGGCGATGGCGGCGACGAGCTGTTCGCCGGCTACGACAAGTACGCCGAGTTTTTTGCAGGGCAGCCATTGGCGCCGGCGCAAGCCTGGCAACAGGCCTACTTTGATGCCACCAGCGTGTTGACCCATCGGGAGAAGCTGGCGCTGTACCGGCCAGACTGGCGGGCTGACTTCGAGCAGGCCGACAGCTTTGCCCTCGCCAGGCCCTGGTTCGACGAGGCGGCGCACCACGAGCCCCTGAATCAGGTGCTGTACCTGGACACGCAGCTGCTGCTGTGCGGCAACAACCTGGTGAAGCCCGACCGCATGGGCATGGCGGTCAGCATCGAAAACCGTGAGCCCTTCCTGGACTGGCGGATCGTGGAACTGGCTTTCCGCTCGCGGGCGGCAACCAAGCTCAGCGCGGGGGACAAGAAGCACTGGCTCAAGCGGGCTGTGGCCCCGCTGATTGGCGAGGGCCTGGCCCATCGCCCCAAGCAGATGTTCACCGTCCCAGTTGGCGAGTGGTTCAAGACCACACATCGCGCAGTCTTGCAGCAGGCGTTGCTGTCACCCGACGGCATCGTTGCAGGCCAAGGGGGTATCTGCCGTCCCGAGCAGGTTCAGCGGCTGATAGATGAGCATGCGTCAGGCCGTGCCAATCACACCCGCAGCCTGCGGGCCCTGTGGGCGTTGGCCATCTGGGCCGAGCGGTGAGCGCTGGATCTACAGTCAAGCCTCGCCTGCTGTTCTGCGCCTACGGAGCAGGACACATGGGAATGCTGTTGCCAGTGGCGAGGCGCCTCTTGAGCGAGGGCTCGGTGGACATCACCTTTCTCGGTTTGACAACGGCCAAGGCCCAAGTTCGCGAAGCGGGTTACCCGGTCATCGGATTCGCGGACTTTTTGTTGCCCTCTGATGCCTCGGCGGTGGAGCGCGGGCGATTGTTGGCCGCCAACCAAGGTGTTCATCCGAGTGTGGGTGAACTTGAGTCAGCGGCGTATCTGGGCCTCTCATACGGCGACTTGGAGCAGTCAGTGGGAGCCGAGGAAGCTGCGGCGCTCTACGCCGCTCAAGGGCGTCAAGCGTTTCTGCCAGTTCAAACCATGCGACGGGTCTTGGAGAAGCTGAAGCCGGATCTTCTGGTCACCACAAACTCCCCTCGAGCCGAGCGTGCGGCTGTCATGGCGGCTCGCCAGTCTGGTGTTAGATGTTTGTGCGTTAACGCCCTTCTGGCTATCGATGAAGTGGCTTGGCTTGGAACGCCCGGCTTTGCAGACCGGGTATGCGTCCTCAACGAGGCGGTTAGGCAGCGTTTGCTTCAGGCGGGACGTCAGGCGGACGAGGTGGTGGTCACGGGCAATCCATCATTTGATGCGCTGTTCGACGCTGACGCCATCAGTGCGGGCAATCGTTGGCGACGGCAGCTGCTGGAGCGAACTGGCACTTCGGCCGACGCACAGGTCGTGATGTTTGCCGCCCAACCAGAGCCGCTCTTCCATCCCACGGCACCCGGCAAGCGTGGCCAAGTGGCGTTGCCGGGCATGGTGGCGCAGGCGCTCCGAACCTGGGCCGACGCTGTACCAAGTCAACGTATCGCCATTTTGCGACCACATCCATCAGAGCCCGCGTCGACTTGGTCCGACTGGGCTGAGGAGCGTCTCGCCGGACAGTCTTACCCTCTGGCTCAGGTACTGCACGGGGTGGACGTAGTCGTCACGTTGACTTCGACCGTGGGCTTGGAAGCCCAGGTCATCGGCAAGCCTGTGGTGCAGGTTCTCGGGTCAATCTTCGATCACGCCTTGCCACTTGCCGACCTTGGACTTGCGACGCCGTGCAGGCACCCGACTGAGTTGGCGACAATCCTGAATGCGGTAATGTTCCCGCGCATAGAAAGACGTATCGGGGCGCGTGATGCGCCAGCGATTGCGAACGCCACCGATCGGGTGTGCCAGCAGATTCATTCCTTGATGCCATGACCCTGTCGAACACTGATCTCAATGTTGAACCCAAGGACGTTCAAGGTCGCTACAAGCTGCCCTCACAGGTGCGCTACTGCAAGCTCTGCACCGTCTCCAACCAGCGGCCGCGAATCACTTTCGACGCCGATGGGGTGTGTTCCGCCTGCAGCTACGCGAACTACAAGCGTACCCAGGTCGACTGGGCTCATCGGGAGAAGGAGCTGCGCGACCTGTGTGACCGTCATCGTCGGCATGATGGGCGTTTTGACGTGATCGTGCCCTGCAGCGGTGGAAAGGACGGCAGTTTTGTGGCCCATCAACTGAAGGTCAAGTACGGCATGAACCCGCTGTGCGTGACCTGGGCGCCACTTTTGCCCACCGAGATCGGGCGCCGCAATCTCGACGCCTTCATTGCCGCAGGCTTCAACCATGTGCTGGGAACGCCGAATCCGGTTGTTACCCGCCGCCTGACCCAGCTGTCGTTTGCCCACTTGGGAGACCCTTTTCAGCCGTTTATCTACGGGCAGACAAATTTTCCGCTGCACATGGCTGTCAAGTATGACGTGCCACTCATCATGTATGGGGAGAACGGCGAGGTGGAGTATGGGGGGGACATGAAGAATGCGTTTCGTCCGACGCGTGAGATCGCGGATCACGACGATCACTACTTTTCAGGTCTGCCACCGGAGTTCTGGGCTGATCATGGCGTCAGCCTGTCGGACCTTCACCCGTTTCGGGCTCCGCCGATCCACGAGATCCACGCACATCGGACCGAGATTCATTTTTTCGGTTATTACACCTTTTGGGATCCGCAGGAGAACTTCTACTACTGTACCGAGCACACAGGCTTTACCCCAAACCCGGAGCGTTCTGAGGGGACGTACTCCAAGTATGCGAGCCTTGAC
>CAZRRW010000220.1:0-3774 GCA_964602505.1 uncultured Burkholderiaceae bacterium | reverse complement strand
CAGCCACTGGGCGTAGCTGAAGATGTTCTGCCCGATCCAGGCCAAGGGCATGTAGGCCAGCACCTCCTCGCGGTCGGTCAGCCGGTCGAAGTCGGCCCCCGCCTTGGCTCGGTCGAGCAGGGTGTGGTGGCTGTGCACCACGCCCTTCGGGTTGCCGGTGGTGCCGCTGGTGAAGAACATGGCGGCCACGTCGTCCGCCGAACCTTGCTCAATGCAGCGGGCCACATGCCCCGGGTGGGTCTGGTGGAAGGCGCGACCCGCTTCGAGGAGGGCGTCAACAGAGGTCAGCCCCGGCTGGTCGTAATGGCGCAGCCCCCGCGGATCGTCGAACCAGATGTGCTGCAACTGAGGGCACTGCTCACGAGCCTCCAGCAGCTTGTCGACTTGCTCCTGGTCTTCGACGACCGCAAAGCGCACCTCGGCGTTGTTGATGGGAAACGCGCATTCCGCCGCCACGGCGTCCTGGTAAAGCGGCACTGGCACTGCGCCGAGTGCCTGTGCCGCCAGCATGGCGGCGTACAGACGGGGACGGTTGTCGCCGATCACGACCAGGTGGTCGCCTTTCGCAAGGCCAGCCGCGGCAAGGCCCCCGGCCATGTCCTGCACCAGCGTGGCCAAGGCCTGCCAGCTCAGCGTTTGCCAGATGCCCAGGTGCTTCTCGCGCAGCGCCGCAGCCGCGGGGCGCGTGGCCGCGTGCTGCAACAACAGCTTCGGAAAGGTCGTGTCCAACCCAATGCCTCCAGCGTGTGACCCCGGCAACAAGCTGCGGGGTTCTGTTTTGACTTCAGTTTCATCCTACGACCGGGCTTTGACGCCAATCTGTCGTTGCAACGACAATTTACGGGAATCCCCTGATCTTCCTAGGGGAAATCCTTAGGCTGCGCATCTTGTCGATTCGAAGATCTGTGGGACGTCCTGATTCGCTGATCCAGCGTGCCCGCGCACCGTCGCCAGAGGAGCTGGCTGGTATCCACTGGCTGGCAAGGTTGACGCCGGATCACCAGGCCCTGGCCTCCCAGCAGATGCTGGTGGGTGAGGCGCTGCCCGGCGACTACGTCTGCCGGGTCGGGCGCCCGCCCACCCTGTACTTCGGCGTGATCGAGGGCCTGCTGAAGATGGGCACGGACAGCGCGAACGGCATTCCCGTCACGTTCACGGGCATCAGCTCCGGGGGCTGGTTTGGCGAAGGCACTGCCATCAAGCGCGAGCCCTACCGTTTCAACATCGAGCCGCTGCGGCCTTCCTTGGTGGCTGGCCTGCCGATCGACACCTTCCATTGGCTGCTGGACCACAGCATCGGCTTCAACCGCTTCATCATGCAGCAGCTCAACGAGCGGCTCAGCCAGTTCATCGCCGCCCGCGAGATTGACCGCTCCAGCAACCCCGACCTGAAGGTGGCCCGCAGCCTGGCGGCGCTGTTCAACCCGGTGCTCTACCCAGGGGTGGGGCAGGTGTTGCGCATCACCCAGCAGGAACTGGCCTACCTGTGCGGGCTGTCGCGCCAACGGGTGAATGAGGCCCTGCGCAGCCTGCAGGCCCAGGGGGCCATCGAGGTGTCCTACGGCGGGCTTCGGGTGCGTTCACTGCCGGGTTTGCGAGGGTATTGATCAGTTTGATATGTGGCGACCGCCAGGATGGTCTAAATCCTGCATCAAGTCCAGATAAATAAAGCCAGACGACACCTGCAGATTAAATAAATCTGATTGATATATATTCCAAAAATAGACTTAAAGCACTCAAATTTAGTCAATCCATAGCCGCCACGCGGCTGTGTCTGGCCTTGAAAGCCCGCCAGCGGCCCCCATCTACGCGCGCATGAAGAAGCAAACCCTTTCCTTCCAAGCCGAGGTGGCCCAGCTGCTGCACCTCGTCACCCATTCGCTGTACAGCAACAAAGAGATCTTCCTGCGCGAACTGGTATCCAACGCGTCCGACGCCTGCGACAAGCTGCGTTTCGAGGCCCTGAACGCACCGCACTTGCTGGCCGACCAGCCCACGCTGGACATTCGCATCACGTTTGACAAAGCCGCCCGCACCCTCACCATCACCGACGCGGGCGTCGGCCTGAGCGAAGAAGAGGCCATTGCCAACCTGGGCACCATTGCCAAGAGCGGCACCAAGGAGTTTCTGGCCAGGCTGGGTGACGAGCAGAAGAAGGACGCTGGGCTGATTGGCCAGTTTGGCGTGGGTTTCTATTCAGGCTTCATCGTGGCCGAGCGCATCACCGTGGAGAGCCGCCGCGCCGGCCTGCTGCCCGATCAGGGCGTGCGCTGGGCCAGCACGGGCACCGGCGACTTCGAGGTGGAAGCCATCACCCGGGCCGAGCGCGGCACCAGCGTCACCTTGCACCTGCGAGAGGGCGAAGACGAGTGGCTGAGCGCCTACAAGCTCAAGTCAATCATCAGCAAGTACTCCGACCATATCTCCCTGCCCATCCTGATGAAGAAGGAGGAGTGGGACGCAGACAAGAAGGAGATGGTCGTCAAGGACGAGTGGGACACCGTCAACCAGGCCAGTGCCTTGTGGACGCGGGCCAAGGCCGACATCACCCAGGACCAGTACGACGAGTTCTACAAGCAGATCAGCTACGACAGCGAAGCGCCGCTGACCCACACCCACAACCGGGTCGAGGGCAAGCAGGAATACACGCAGCTGCTCTACATCCCGGCCAAGGCGCCGTTTGACTTGTGGAACCGCGACAAGCGCGGTGGCGTGAAGCTGTATGTCAAGCGCGTCTTCATCATGGACGACGCCGAAAGCCTGCTGCCCACCTACCTGCGCTTTGTGAAGGGCGTGATCGACAGCGCCGACCTGCCGCTCAACGTCAGCCGTGAGCTGCTGCAAGAAAGCCGTGATGTGAAGGCCATCCGTGAGGGCAGCACCAAGCGCGTGCTGTCCATGCTGGAGGAGCTGGCCAACTCGGACGACGCCGCCAGGAAGGACAAGTACGCCAAGTTCTATGCCGAGTTCGGCGCGGTGCTGAAAGAGGGCACGGGCGAAGACTTTGCCAACCGCGAGCGCATTGCCAAACTGTTGCGCTTTGCCAGCACTGGGGGCGGCAAGGACGCCGCGCCCGCCAGCGACGTGGCATCCGTAGGCTTGGCCGACTACAAGGCCCGCATGAAGGAAGGCCAGGAGGCCATCTACGTCATCACCGCAGACTCCTTGGCGGCCGCCAAAAACAGCCCTCAGCTTGAGCTTTTCCGCAAGAAGGGCATCGAGGTGCTGCTGCTGACCGACCGGGTGGACGAGTGGATGCTGTCCCACCTGTACGACTTTGACGGCACGCCCATCCAGTCGGTTGCCAAGGGCGCGGTGGACCTGGGCAAGCTGCAAGACGAAGACGAGAAGAAGAAGGCCGAAGAGGCTGCCACCGAACTGAAGCCTCTGCTCGACAAGCTGAAAGACGCCCTGAAGGACCGTGCTGCCGACGTGCGGGTCACCACCCGACTGGTGGACTCACCGGCCTGCCTGGTGGTGGGCGAGGGCGATGTTTCCGGCCACCTGGCCCGTCTGCTCAAGCAGGCTGGCCAGAAGGCACCCGACACCAAGCCGGTGCTGGAGATCAACCCCGAGCACGCGCTGGTGAAGCGCCTAGGCACCAGTGAAGCCCAGTTCAACGACCTGGCGCAGGTGCTGTTTGACCAGGCTGCGCTGGCCGAGGGCGGCGTGCTCGACGACCCGGCGGCCTACGTCAAACGCGTCAACGCGCTACTCACCGCGTAAGCGGTTCAGGGCGTTGCTCGCCGCCTAGCGGCCGGCGAAGCGGGGCGG
>CAZRRW010000219.1:0-3780 GCA_964602505.1 uncultured Burkholderiaceae bacterium | reverse complement strand
ATGCTCGTCGTACATGGCAATCCAGCGCAGTTCCTCTGGCAGATTGGGGTCAACCGTGGTCTGAAGGGTGTCGGTGAACTCGCCGTAGGCACGCCGTTGCAAGGTTTCCAGCAAAGGGCGGTTCATCAGCAGCACAGAGGCATGGGGCTTCAAGTTCAAGGCGGCGCGACCGCGAAGCTCCTGCCCGACGATGTAATCGCGCTTGGGCCGACCGAGTTCCATCTTCCAGGGGTGGCCACGCACCTCGCCATGCATGGGGGATTCGTCGGCCACCAGCGCGGCCGCCTTGCCACCCATCAGGGCCTTCAACGCATTGAGAACCATGCGCTAAGCTTAGATGCAAACCGAAAGGAAGCGCAATGATCGACGTCTACTCATGGGCCACCCCCAACGGCCACAAGGTCCACATCATGCTCGAGGAGTGCAGGCTGGACTACCAGGCGCACCCGGTGAACATTGGCGCTGGCGACCAGTTCAAGCCCGAGTTTCTGGCCATCAGCCCCAACAACCGCATCCCGGCCATCGTCGACAGCGACGGCCCCGACGGCAAGCCCATCAGCGTGTTCGAGTCGGGCGCCATCCTGCTTTACTTGGCTGGCAAGACGGGCAAGTTTCTGCCCAAGGACACCCGCGGCAAGTTCAAGGCGCTCGAGTGGCTGATGTGGCAGATGGGTGGCGTGGGGCCCATGTTCGGCCAGGCCAACCACTTCATCCGCTACGCCCCCGAAAAGGTGCCCTACGGCATCACCCGCTACAGCAACGAGCGCAAGCGCCTGCTTGGCGTGCTGGACAAGCAGCTGGCAAAGAACGCCTTCGTGGCGGGCAAGAGCTACAGCGTGGCCGACATTGCCATCTTCCCCTGGACCCGCGGCCTTGAAGACCAGATTGACTGGGCCGACTACCCGCACGCCAAACGCTGGCACGACCAGATTGCCGCACGCCCTGCCGTGCAGCGCGGGGTGAAGGTGTTGGCAGATTTGCGCCAGCCCATCCGGACGGACAAGGAACGCGAAGTCCTGTTCGGCAAGGAACAGCTGGTTCGACGCTGAGAACGCCCGACGCGCCAGGCGTGGGCCACCCGCCTAGAATTCAGGCTTCAGTCGGAGCGTAGCGCAGTCTGGTAGCGCATCTGCTTTGGGAGCAGAGGGTCGTAGGTTCGAATCCTATCGCTCCGACCACTTTTCCCACCCCCGTTCCCCCTCCCTTCCCCTTGTGATGTCAGCCCCGTTTGACGCCGTGGTCATCGGCGCCGGGGCCGCCGGGCTGTTCTGCGCCGGTGTGGCCGGGCAGCTGGGCTTGCGGGTGCTGGTGCTGGACCATGCCGCCAAGGTGGCCGAGAAGGTGCGCATCTCCGGCGGGGGGCGCTGCAACTTCACCAACCTGCGTGCCGGGCCCGAGCACTTTCTGTCGGACAACCCGCACTTCTGCCGCTCGGCCCTGTCGCGCTACAGCCCGCAAGACTTTCTGGGCCTGGTCAAGCGCCACCGCGTGGCTTGGCACGAAAAGCACAAGGGCCAGTTGTTCTGCGACGAGTCTTCCGAGCAGATCATCCAACTGCTGCTGGCCGAATGCGACGCGGGGCAAGTGACCCGCTGGCAGCCGTGTGGCGTGAAGGCCGTGCGTCATGCCCCCGGCCTGCAGGGTGCGGGGTACTTCGAGCTGGACACCGACCGGGGCACCGTGCGCACCAGCGCGGTGGTGGTGGCCACTGGCGGCTTGTCTATTCCCAAGATTGGCGCCACCGACTTTGGCTACCGCATTGCCAAACAGTTTGGCCTGCCCGTCACCCCGCTGCGCCCCGCCCTGGTGCCGCTGACCTTCAAAGCAGGTGCCTGGGAACCCTTTGCCAGCCTGAGCGGCCTGTCGCTGCCGGTGCAGATTGCGGCGCTGGACGCGAACGGACGCCCCGTCAAGGGCAGCCAGTTCGACGAAGACCTGCTGTTCACCCACAGGGGTCTGAGCGGCCCCGCCATCTTGCAGGTGTCGAGCTTCTGGCAGCCGGGCAACGCCATCCGCCTGGACCTGGCGCCGGGCGCCGACCTGCCCGCCGAGCTGTTGGCCGCCAAGCGCAGCTCGCGCCGCCTGCTGGCCAATGAGCTGGCCCATCATCTGCCCCAACGGCCGCCGCAGCGCCTGGCCGAGCAGTGGCTGCAACGGCTGGCCGACCCCCGCCTGTGCGCCAGCCATGGCCTGGCCAAGCCGCTGAACCCACAGGCCCCCATGCCCGAGCAAAGCGATGCGGCCCTCAAGGCCCTGGGCACCTCGCTGCACCAGTGGCCCCTGGTGCCCAACGGCAGCGAGGGCTATCGCAAGGCCGAGGTGACCGCAGGCGGCGTGGACACCCGCGCCCTGTCGCAACAGAGCCTGGAGGCCAAGGCCGAAGGCGCGCCCAAGGGCCTGCACTTCATTGGCGAGGTGGTCGACGTGACCGGCTGGCTAGGGGGCTACAACTTTCAGTGGGCCTGGGCCAGCGGCTTTGCCTGCGCCCACGGGCTGGCCGCCCAGCGCCAGTAAGCCCACTTGGCCCGACAATCGCGGCATCTGCCCGTAGCTCAGTTGGATAGAGCAACAGCCTTCTAAGCTGTGGGTCGGGGGTTCGATTCCCTCCGGGCAGGCCACATCGTCGTCTGGCGATTCACTGCCCCACCCCCAACCCCTCCCCGCTTGCGCATCGGGCCGTTCTTTGCCCAGCACATGGGGCCGTGACACAATATAGCTAGCTAGCTACATTGGATGAGAGAGCGTCATGACCGAAGTGGCCCTGTTTGAAGCCAAGAATCGCCTGTCTGAGTTGATTGAGCGGGTGCTGGCCGGCGAAACCATTGCCATCACCCGGCGCGGCCGGGTGGTGGCGCAACTGACCGCCCCCAACGCCGCCCACGGTGCGCAGCACGCGCAACAGGCGGTTGACCACTTGCGCCAATGCCGTCAGGGCGTGAGCGTCGGGCGGTTGAAGGCCCGCGATCTGCTTGCCGAAGGCCGCCGTTAAGCGCGCGCATGAGCGTTTTGCCCAGTGGCCTGGTGGTCGACGCCTCCCTGGCGGCCACCTGGTTTTTGCCGGACGAAGCCACGCCCTACAGCGAGGCCGCCTTGGCCGCAACGGCAGCGACCGAGGTCTGGGTGCCCGCCCTGTGGGTGCTTGAGATGGGGAACCTGCTGTTGAACGCCCAGCGCCGAAAGCGCATCACCGCGGCCAAGCGGCTTGACCTGGTGGCCGCAGCCAGCGGCCTGAACCTGCGGGTTGACCGCGAGGCCGTGCCCATGACGCGGATGGACGCCCTTGCCGCCGAGCACGGCTTGACCACCTATGACGCGGCTTACCTCGAGCTTGCCATTCGCCGGTCGCTCCCGCTGGCCACGCTAGACGCCGCCTTGTTGCACGCAATGGCCCGTGTTGGCATCGCGCAAGCCCAGCTAGCCGGGCATCGCGACCGCTAGACAGGCGCCATCAACAAGCAGCGCGCCACCGGCCATCCGAAGCAAGTTGCCGCAAGGCTGGGGGATAGCCCACCTGGCGGTGTTGGTTGCCTTGGGGGTCGATGTAGCTGGAGTTGGCGTAGCCGGTGGCAATGCTTTGCACCCCAGCCTGGGCCAGGGTTCGAAGCTCGCTGGCCTGGGAGACACCGTCGCCATTGGCGTCCTTCCACACCCGCAGGTCTGCAAAGGCAGCGTCGCCTGCGTCGATGCGTCCATTGGCGTTGGTGTCTAGGGAAGGTCTGCACAACCGCTGTTTTGCGTGAGTGTGCGGCGTGAATTGAGTGTTTGATCCCGCCCTGCGGG